>JADHUC010000277.1 GCA_016784735.1 Pirellulaceae bacterium
CCGCGACTTTTGTCGCGGACCGAGCGCCTGATGCGATGGGTGCACTGGCGAAACGTCTCGCTCAACGCTCGGGCACCACGCCGCTTACCGGCACCCTGCAGTCGGGTGAAACGAAGTTCCGTGTCCTTCCTGTCGACCCGGACGCTGCGAAAAAGCCCCGCGTCGCAACCGGCCCTGGACGGTATACCCTCGGTGACAACGTGCGCCTCGTCATCGTGCGGAAGCCCGATGGCGACCGCCGCGTGAACCAGGCAAGCATCAGATTCTTCTCATCCGACCCAAAGTCCGAGCCGCCCGGCAAGCCCCACGAAATCAAGCTGCCCGACGGCTATCTCACATGGGCCATCGCGTGGGAACGTGGCTCGACGATGCTGTGGGTTGCCGAGAAGGGCGTCTTGCGCAGCTACGACTTCACGAATCCGGCGAATGTGAAGGAAACGCGAATCGAGCCCGCGGATATCACCAACGTGCCCGAGCCGCTCCGCGAGGCGCTGCGCGCGGCGATCAAAGGCGGCAGCAATGCCGGCACGCAGCCCGCCGCGACGCCCGCGGCTGCCGGGGCGAAGGCACTTCCTTAGCGGAAGCTCTTGCCAACAACGAGTATTCGGCCGTCGCCCTGCAGTCGGGCGATTAGGTGAAGCCGTCGAAAACCGAATCGGGTGGGCAGCCACACCGTCGCCGCTACAGCACCAAAGCAAGAAAACGAATAGGCCGACGGTTCTCGTCGGCTTATTCGTCTGTAACCGTTTGACGATCAGATCAACTTCACGTCTTCTGCCCTTGGACCTTTGGGGCCGCGTCCTTCGTCGAACGACACCCGCTGCCCTTCCTGGAGTTCTTCAAATTGCACCTCGACCAAAGCCGAATGGTGGAAGAAGATGTCCTTGCCGCCACCCATGTCGATAAACCCGAAACCCCTGTCCGTCAGTCGCTTGATGGTACCTTCTGCCATTTCGCCCAATTCCTATGCTGTAAGAGTGTCTCAACGGTGTTGCCCGAAACCAACACGTTCGAGCCACTCCACCGATAGGAGGTGATTGTATCGTGGGGCTGGGGCACTGCAATCGGTACGCATGGAGTTTTGGATCGACTACGTAGACTTTGCATGCTATGACGAGGCAATGCATTTGCCCCAAAGTCCGTCGAGCACCTAACCGATTTATCCAATATTCATTTTCTCACACGTCCCACAAGCATCATCTGAAAAGGACGGCATCATGGACAGCTCAAACCATGGCGATCTTCCAACGCTCCACGCAGACACCGAGAGTCTCCAAAGACAACTTGAGCAGTGGTTCCGGCAAGTGAAAACGAACACATCTCGCCGTGACGATCGGGCCGACAGAAAGCATGATGCTGCGATGGTGATCAGAGGGAAATAGCACCGGAGCCTATAGCAGCGGCAGCCGCCTGTCAGCCAGCCGCACCCCCCGCGGCGACGCTTTGTGCTTGCGGCGATTGCCTCGTGAGTATCTCCGGCAAGATTTGCAGTGAGCACAAATTCCACCTGGCGAATCGGTCGCTCGACCGGAGGCAACCAGCGTCGGAGGATTCGCGGAATTCTGCTAGAGCTTGACTTGGCTCACCTCGCCCGCGCAGACAGATCGAAGTAGTCTCATGTTGCCGTTGGGGAAGAAATCAATTCTGTGATGGCCGAATCCCCGAGGCGTTGTATCGTCGGAACTGACCGCCTCTGTAGTGATTCACCATGTCGGCCGAAACTCTTGGCGAGTTCCGCTAAAGGTATATTTCTATCTGCCGTTCGCCTAAGAACTCGTGTTCCATCAATGGTCGAACTCGCGGTGCGTGGAATTACGAGGCGTTTGTCGCAAGACGAACGTGAGGCTCCAGTTGAGTTGGCAAGCCGGCTGTGCGTTTACAGCGGTGCAGATCGACTCTATGCTGAGGTCTCGTACCTCTCGGCGGCAGCGGCGACTGGACCGTAAGAAACGACGTGCCCCGCAAGCTGGGAGCTTGCGCCACGGCATGACAGCGAGTCTTGTGTCGGCATATTGAGCTGGACGTTGATTTGTCTAAACGGAGGTTGATGAAGTACGGAGTGGTTTTTTCTACCGGATGTGCCGGGCCTGCGAGGTCGCACGATGACGGATTCTCCAAACGACCAAGACGACATGTCACAGCTTCCGCTCCAAGAATGGGTGGATGGTTTGGCCGATCAGTTCGAAGCGGCCTGGGCTCCTACCACGTCCCTCGCGGCAATCGCCGAATTCCTCGGGGATGCGAGCGGCCAGCGACGCCGGTTGCTGCTCGATGAACTGGTCAAGATCGACTTCGAGTGTCGTTGGCAGGCCGGTCAACAACGCCACTTGGACGACTACGCACTGGAATTGCCCGAGTTGATCGGCTCGGACGGCACGTTGCCCGACGAACTCGTGCTCGCCGCCCAGTCCGTTGCGCGGCGATATGGCGGGGAAGCTTCACTGAGCAACGCGGCCGGACTGGTGCAACCTTCATTCGCCGAGGCTGGAGCGAGGATTCGTTGCCCCCATTGCGGTCAGCCAGTGCAAGTGGTCCAGGTCCAGGTGCCAGAGATCACATGTGCAGGCTGCGGAAGCACGTTCCAGGTGCAGCCTGAATCGCCCGGCAAGGAACAACCGTTGCAATTGCCGCGCACGCTGGGCAAGTTCCAACTACTCGAAGTCCTGGGCAACGGAGCATTCGGCACCGTATACAAGGCGCGCGATGCAGAACTGGGAAGGACCGTGGCGCTCAAGCTGCCGCGCACGGGCTATTTCCAGTCCGAGGAAGGGCGTCAGCGATTCCTGCACGAGGCCCGCAGTGCTGCACGGCTGCGGCACCCATGCGTCGTGCAGGTTCACGAAATCGCACACGAGGGCGATTTGACGTACATCGTCAGTGATTACATCGAGGGCGTTACCCTTGCGGACCATTCGCGCGAAGGCGGAGTCTCGCACCGCCAAGCCGCAGAATTGCTCGCCGAGATTGCCGATGCCCTGCAGCACGCCCATGACGAAGGCGTGATCCACCGTGACGTCAAACCTACTAACGTTCTGATGGACACCCAGGATCGACCGCACGTGACCGACTTCGGCTTGGCTCGGGACGAGGTGGGCGAAGCAGTGATCACGCTGGAGGGGCAGGTGCTCGGAACGCCCGCCTATATGTCGCCCGAGCAGGCCGAAGGCCGTGCCAACGAGGTGGATCCGCGCAGCGATGTGTACAGCCTGGGAGTCGTGTTCTACGAGCTATTGACCGGCGAGCGCCCGTTTCGCGGCAATCAGCGGATGCTATTGCATCAGGTACTGTACGACGAGCCCCGGCCACCGCGCCGGCTGAACGACCGAATTCCGCGAGACCTGGAGACGATTTGCCTGAAGGCGATGGCCAAGGCTCCGGCCCGACGCTACGTCGGGGCTGGCGCGTTGGCTGGCGACCTGCGCCGTTTTCTCCGTGGCGAACCGATTCAGGCTCGGCCCGTCCATCGAATCGAACGGGCCTGGCGATGGTGCAAGCGAAATCCCGTGGTCGCGGGGCTCAGTGCGGCCGTTGTCGTGGTGCTGCTGCTTGGTATTGTTGTGGCCGGTTCCTTCGCCGTCTCCGCCAATCGGAATGCGACGACTGCCCGATTGGAAAGAGATCGAGCCGACGAACACGCTCGTGGCCTCCGAATCGAGCAATCTCGCACCGAAGAGCAAAGGAAGAAGGCGGTCGAAGCGCGGGGCGATGCGGAGAACGCACGCGATGAAGCGATCAAGCAGCGGGATCGCGCGGCATATAACCTGGGCCGCCATTACTGGGACGTCGCCGTCGCACGGCGAGATACATACGACGATCCCGTCGCCGCCAGCCATTACTTCACGATGGCCGCGGCCGAATTCGCCAGGTCGCCGGTGGATTCGAGGAACGCTCAGTTGATGGCGGATTCGTTGATCGGCCGCTTGGCCCTGGAACATGTTCTGCCTCATGGAGGGGAGGTTCGCGGCGCCGTTTACGGTGCCGGTGGGAGCCGGATCTTGAGTTGGGGCGGCGAAGGCGATACCGAATCCGTGCGGCTGTGGGATGCGAAGTCAGGCGAGTTACTCGTCAGCCTCAGCGATCTTCCGGGGAAGACCGACGGGGCGATTCTCAACTCGGACGCGAATCGTGTCGTGACCTGGGGGTTTCACAGCGTCGGACAGTTGTGGAACGCGCAAACGGGGGAATTAATCTGGAGATACGAGGAGCAGGACTGTATTGGCGGAGTACGTTTCGACAAGGACGAACGCCGCATCCTGGGATGGGGCAGAGACGGAAGCGCCTGGCTGTGGGACTTGGAAACCGGCAAGACCTCGGTCGAGTTCCCACACGAAGACGTGGATGACCATGTATTCGATGAATTCTCTCTTCGAAGCCGAGAGGTCAAGCGTTCCGCCTATGTCGACGGTGCCATCTTCGACCGCCAGGGGAACCGTGTGGTAAGCTGGGCCGACGATGGTACGGCTCGCATGTGGGATGCCGCGACCGGTGCCAAGCTGTTCGAATTCCGACACGACGACATCACGTCCCCAAAGTTCCCGCCTGGGATACATCCCTCCCAGATACGGGATAACCCACCGACCGAGTATGAGAGTCGTCGGGCAGAAGTGACCGGCGCCGAATTCAGCCAGGACGGATCCCGCGTGTTGACTTGGAGCAACGACCGTACCGCCCGGGTGTGGGACACGGCCAGTGGCGCGCAACTCGTCCAGTTCAACCACGACGATTGGGTTAGCGGAGCCACATTCGACAGACAGGGGCGGCGCGTCCTGAGTTGGTGCAACGGCGGCCCGACTCGGCTGTGGGACGTGGATACCGGAAAAGAACTGATTGAATTCAAACAGGCGTGGGGCCGCGCGGTCTTCACCCGAGATGAAAGTCGTGTGCTGAGTCGGAGCCACGACAAAACGGCACGTGTTTGGGACACGGAAACAGGTGAGGTTCTGAACGAATTCAAACAGGCGGTCGGCGGTGTGGCGCTAAGCCGGAACGAAGATCGCGTCCTGACGTTATCCGGACAGGGCACGGCGGCGCTATTGGATGCCGCCACGGGCCAGGCAATCGGCCTATTCCAATATGAAGACGTCTTGTTTTACGATCCCGTCCTTCATCCGGACGGCGACCAGATTCTGAGCTGGAACGGCGACTCGGCCATGGCTTGGACCATACCAGCGGCGAAGCGACTCATCGACTTTGAACACGGGCCCCCGGTGGAAGGGGCTCTGCTGAATCAGGACGAGAGCCGCCTGCTGACCTGGAGTGATGGGGGCGAAGTTCGCTGGTGGGATATGCAGACGGAACAGATGCTCACGACGTTCACAAACCGCCCCGTAATGGATCACAGCGGGAGCCGAATGCTTGTCTGGAACGGCGACACCGCCAAGTTGCTTGATGCCATGACCGGTGAGACGATCAGTGAATTGAAACACGACGACGCAGTGCAAGGGGCGGTGCTAAGCCCCGACGCAAGCCGTGTTCTGAGTTGGGGAATCGCAGGCGGACGTTTATGGGACGCCCAAACGGGCAAGCTGCTGGTCGAGCACAGCCGTTTCAGTTCCCACGCAAGATTCAGCTCAGATTCAAGCCGCGTTTTGAGTTGGAGACGTCGGTCCGCGCCGTTTCCCGCTGAGTGGAAAAGCCTGCTAGCAGCATGGGACGCAAAAACAGGTGAGACTCTCTGCGAATGCGAACTTGACGGCGACATTCGTGGCGCGGAGTTTAGCCCGGATGGCAGACATGTCCTCGCGTGGGGCCAACCCCCGATTCAAACGAGTCATCCCGATGAAGAAGGCGGCTTCTGGGTGTGGGATACGGCCACGGGCCTGTTGAAGGTCGAGACTGATACCGGCGCGGTGGACGGTGCTAAGTTCAATGCCGATGCCAGTCGTGTCTGGACCTGGGGTGACTGGGTCGATTTCGAACAAGGGCCAGCCTCAGATGTCATCTCCTGGATGACGTTGTGGGATACTGCCACGAATAACGAACTCGACACCATACATTACGACGCCAGCATTACCGGCCCATTGTTCAACCGAGACAGGAGCCGCATCTTGAGTTGGCGTTGGGGCAAGGAGGAAAACTGGAGCGACCACTTGAGATTATTGGATGCCGGGACCGGCGAAACGTTGGTCGACTTCAGAGGTTGCGGTCGAGTTTCCGATGCCGCCTTCAACTCCGACGAAAGCCATATCTTGAGCTGGGACGGCGACGCGGCACGTTTGTGGGAAGCGAAGACAGGCAGCGTGGTCTTCGAGCACGAATACACCGGTCACTCGTTCGGCGCAACGTTCGACGGCCACGGAAGTCGCATCCTGTGTTGGAACGATAACGCGGCGCGGTTGCTGGACGCCAAGACGGGTGAAACACTCATTGTGTTCGAACACGGCGATAAGGTACTCGGCGCACGGTTCAGCAGGGACGAGAGCCACATTCTGACTTGGGGCGAGGACGGCCTGGTACGGTGGTGGGACGTAAGCACCGACTACGCTTGGCCGCGCGAGTTCCTTCTGCTGCGTCTGCAGGTTCGTACGAAGACTCAGCTTGACAGGCTGGACGAAGTCAAGCCGCTTTCTTACAACGAGTGGCTGAAGCGCAAACGACAGTACGACGAAATTAGGTCGGAGCAAGTCGAACCGAACCAATAACGGTTCATAGAAACGAAGACAGCAACATTTCTATCCGAGTCCCACGTTTCCATGAATGACTGCCGGGACAGCCAGAAAAGAGAATGCGGCGATGAGCCCCCTCGAAATGACCGACTTGGACATGCCGAGGCAAACGACTACCGTCAGTTGCTGGCTCGCGCCGCTGGGTTCGCAGGTGGTGGAAGGCGACCGCCTAATAGAGCTGCTAGCCGGCGAAGTCGTCGTTGATCTCGCAGCACCGGCAACAGGTAGACTCGCCGCAAAACAAGTCGCCGCGGGTGATTCAGTCACGCCTGGGCAAGTGTTGGCCGTGATCCAAACTGACGACGAGCCAAGTCGCGAATGATACCCCAGTCCCGATGCGCAATGAAAAACCGGCGCGACCCGAAGGCCGGCCGGTCAGTGGAGGCGAAGGGAGTCGAACCCTCGACCTCAGCATTGCGAACGCTGCGCTCTCCCAACTGAGCTACGCCCCCGAACGGTTCCCGGTGTTATCCGGGGAGATATAAGGTATCTCGGTGTGTGTGGATTGTCCAGGCCACCAAACGGGGCCAGAATGACCAATGACCAAGCACCAATGACCAATGACCAATGTTCGTCTCCCGGTCACGGGTGCTTGGTCATTGGTCATTTCCCCCTCAGGGCTCCATTCCCAAGCTTCTCCAGTATGCGGATTGCTGGGACTTTATGCCCAACTCGTCCGTGATCGCTCGCCAACGCTCTGCGGCCGCCTCAAGACACTCTGCAGGTGTCTCCTCGCCCCGAATCGCCCGGTGAACTGCTTCGTCCAGGGCCGCCAGGTAGCGGGTGCGGCCGGGGATACGCGGTGAACACACACCAAGGGGACGCCGGTGGGCCTGCTGTATCAGTTCCCCATAATCGCGGGCCATCGCGGACTCGAAATCCTGGTCGATCCACGCCCCGGCCGATTGCATCTGGCTGGTCCGATACAAAGTCGTATCCGGACTTCGCGGCGAAATAGCGGTACTCCATTCCGTGCCGGACAGTCGCAGCAGCAGGTCCAATGCCGCTTGCGGCTTGCGTGACGACTTGGTCAACGATCCGAGGCGCCCGGCAACGCCCAGCAACGTGACGTGGCCGGTCTCCGACTCCTCGCGCATCCGCCACTCGGCGTCATCGGGTTCGTACACGTCAGTGGATGGTGGCAATTCCGCGATGCCGATGGAAAGGGGCTCGCGATTGTCTGCTTCGACGTTAGCACCGTCGCCTTCGGCACGACTGGGCCAAGTCAAGGCCATGGCGCAGTGTCCGGCCAGAAGTTCACGACGCACGTCGGCCGGCGAATATTGGATGGCTTCCGCGGGACCGAGTTCGGCAGCAGCGACCAATTCCTCCAACGCTCGAACGAACGGCGGAGCGGCAATTCGTGGGTCCATTGTGTTCAAGTCGAAAAGCACCGACAGGTAGTTGCGGTGGCGCGCGTAGACGCTCGATCTGGCCAGCAGCACCTGCCCAGCCCAGCCGGGTCCAAGCGGCTCGATTGCACCGTGCCAAGGCCAGCCTTCTGACGGTGCCGATTCACCGAGATTCTCGCGGCGGGAGAGGCGGACGGCCAACTGCTGGTACTCCGCCCATGACGTTGGCGCCGCGACGCCAAGAGAATCGAATAGATCTCGGCGGTAGAAAAGAATGAATGTCGGCGAACCGAGCGGCACCGCGTACACCCGCTCGCCCCAGACGATATCCCGTTGTCGAATCAATTCGAAGATGTCCCGTCGAGCCAATCTTGGACGGGTCGTCCCTTCGGTATCCGCGCGTCGGTCGTTCACGATTTCGTCGGGAATAGGAACGATCAAATCGCGTTCGGCCAATTCGCCGATCAGACCGTTCGGATAGATGATCGCGTCAGCCGCCAGTCGGTGTAAGCGGCTATCGAGGATGTCGTCAGTCGTTTTCTCTAGCACCTCGATTTCGGTCTCAGCCCGTGCCCGCCACTCGCGATCGATTGCTTCGGCCAATCGGGCGTCGTCTACGACGATCAACCGCAACGGAACGGCCGGCTTCGAGGGTTCGGTCGGCGGCGACGGCCCGTCATCGGCGGTCGGGCAGCCGCACACCAATGCCAGTAGAGTGGCTCCCGCCAGAAGCAGGCTTCCACGACGTACGTGCCGAGTTTCAATCGTGTGGAATGAGCAGTCTGAACGTGCGGACATACAGAAAAGCCTGTTATTGAGCGAGAAAAGAACCTACAATTTGCAATGTCCCTATAGTAAATCCTACTTCCCGAACCTGATGTGGGAAAGGATTCGCAGCAACGTTTTGCCTTACCCCCACCGCGTATCGAGTCATGGAACCCGTTTCTGCCGAAACCCTCATCTGTTCTTCGTGCGACGCCGAATTGGCACCGAACGCCAGGCGTTGCGACCGTTGCGGCACTGCCGTGGCGAGCGATGCCACAGCCGACACCGATCGCGGGAAAAGGAAAAAACGCCGGCGTCTGATCGACAATCCATGGGCGATTCTAGTGTTCATGTTCGGCGCGGCGATGGTAACCGGCTTGCCTTTCCTGTGGATGAGCCGTGGGTTTTCGACGCTGGGAAAGATCGTATGGACCGTAATCGTAACGCTGTACACGATCCTCTTTTTCTGGCTCTTTTGGCTGGTTGTGTTGTGGTGCTGGGATCGACTTGCTCCCGTCTTTCGCATGCTTTTCTAAGCAGCTACCCAGCATGGAAGTGATTGCCGACCAGCGTTTCTCGACATAAGCGACAGTGTACCCTCTTTGCCATGTACGCTGGTCGCACGAAAACAGTTTGACATCCATCGCCCGTTTTCGCCAAACTAACGGTTAACGACGAAGTCCTTCATTCTCAGAAAACTCGCGGCAGTCCGGCGTCGTCTAGTCTGAAGGCAAAGCGCTTACCGGACATACTGTGCCCATCCCGCAAAACACAGGAGGAACGGAGCCATGAAACGAGCATTGAAACCTGTTCTGGGTATCTTCCTACTCTTCTTCGCCACCCAAGTGTGGGGGCAGGGAATCTTGGTTGTCGTGGACCCGTCCGTGCCAACTCCGCTACCGCGGCCGATCATCTATCCGCCGCCGCGTCCTCATCCGCCGCACCCGCGCCCGCCGCGACCGCGTCCTCAGCCTCCGGCGTCGTACAAGATCAAGGAACTGGCGGTCCAGGCAAGGATCGTCGACCAGGTAGGTCGCGTCCAGGTGTCCCAGTCGTTCGTCAATACGGGCAGCCGCCAGATGGAAGTCTCGTTCGTGTTTCCTCTGCCCTACGACGGGGCGGTCGATCAGTTGACGTTCATGGTCGACGGCAAGGAGTACGCAGCCAAGCTGCTGCCGGCCGCCGAAGCGCGTTCGATCTACGAAGGCTACATCCGCCGAAACCAAGATCCGGCCCTTCTTGAATGGATGGGGACCGGGATGTTCAAGACCAGCGTGTTTCCGGTTCCGCCCGGCGCGGAGCGCAAAGTGACGCTGCGCTACAATCAGTTGTTGCGTAAGGATCGCAACGTGACCGATTTTCTTTTCCCATTGTCCACGGCGAAGTACACGTCGCACGCGGTCGAGAAGGTGCTGATCGAAGCGTCGATCGAAAGCACGGTCGAGATCAAGAGCGTCTACAGCCCCACGCATTCGGTCGACGTCAAACGCTCCGACGACAACCATGCCACGATCAAGTACGAAGTGAAGAACCAGGTGCCGACCAGCGATTTTCGCTTGTTCTTCGACACGGCCAAAGGAGAGTTGGGCGCCAGCGTGCTGAGCTATCGGCCCGACAAGGACAAGAGTGGATATTTCCTGCTGCTGGCCAGCCCTCAGATCAAGGCCAAGACGGACGAACGACCGGCGAAGACGGTCATCTTTGTCGTCGACCGGTCGGGCAGCATGAGTGGCAGGAAGATCGAACAGGCCAAGGAAGCGCTGAAATTCGTCCTGGACAACTTGCGCGAAAACGACACCTTTAACATCGTCGCCTACGACAGCAGTGTCGAGTCGTTCCGGCCAGAACTCCAACGGTACGACAAGAAAACGCGTAAAGCGGCGTTGGGCTTCGTCGAAGGCATTTATGCCGGCGGAAGCACCAATATCGACGGGGCGCTAGCAGCGGCCTTGGGCATGATCCAGGATGCCAAACGGCCCAGCTACGTGATCTTCCTGACCGACGGCTTGCCAACGGCCGGCGAAACGAACGAAGCCAAGATTGTGGATAGCGCGCGTGAAAACAACAAACATCGAACGCGCGTCATCAACTTTGGCGTGGGCTACGACGTGAACAGCCGACTGTTGGATCGGTTGTCCCGCGCCAACTACGGCCAAAGCGAGTTCGTGCGTCCTGACGAAGACATCGAGACGCACGTCAGCCGCTTGTACAACCGTATCAGTTCGCCCGTGATGACGGACGTGGCTGTTGAATTCGATTTGGAGAAGATTCGCGTGGAAGATGGCCCGGCGGTCAATCGCGTGTATCCGCGCGACGTCCACGACCTGTTCGAGGGCGAACAACTGGTGTTGGTCGGGCGCTACAAGAAGCCAGGCAACGCCAAGGTAACCGTTCGCGGCAAGGTCGGCGAGAAAGAGCGAAAACTCGATTTTCCGGCGAAGCTGACGGAGAAGAGCAAGGACGACTCGTATGCATTCGTCGAAAAGCTTTGGGCCATGCGCCGCATCGGCGATATCATCGACGAGATGGACTTGAAGGGCAAGAACGACGAACTGGTCAAGGAGTTGGTTGCCCTGTCGACGAAGCATGGCATTCTGACGCCGTACACCTCGTTCCTGGCCGACGATAACGCCCAGCCGACGGAACTGGCTGACCTTGATTCGGGCATCCGCCGGACGGACCTGGCACTGAGTCGATTGCGCGAATCGGCTGGGCGGGCTGCGTTCGCCCAACGGGCCGAGAAGAAACTGCTGCGAGAGGCTACGCAAATACCGTTGGCATCCGGCTTTGGCGGGGGCGGGGCACCCGCGGACGAAGCTGACGCTGGCGCCAATTCGTTTGGAATAGGCGGCCGTCGCGGCGGTATGGGAGCCGCACCAGCGGGGCCGGCGGTCCGGTTGCGAGACATCGAAAGCGATGAAGAAATCGCCGTCGATTCAGTACAGATCGTGGGCAAAGAAACGCTGTACAAACGCGGCAAGCGATGGTTCGCAGCCAATGCTCAGGGCGTGAATCTCACCAAGGACCGGGACAAGATTAAGATTGTCCAACGTTTCAGTGGAGACTACTTCAAACTGGTCACCGCCAACACACCTTCGGAAAACGCGGTGCTGGCCAGACAGAAGGCCGGTGAGGAGTTGATCATCAAGCTGAGGGGACAGGTGTACCAAATTCGGTAGGCTGACCACCGACGGGGGACGGGTTTCGGGTGTCGGGTTTCGGGTACCAGGGGTAGAATGTGGAGTCAGTTGTTAGGAGTTGGGGTCAGTGCCTCTTCACTGACACCCATCCCCCGACTCCCCCTGACACCTGAAACCCGACACCCGAAACCTTCTTACGAGGCATGGCATGTCGAATTCGGTTCGTAGACCTCCGTTGCGAGGCGTAATTCTCCGCGGTAAGCATGTTGTCGGTGGCGTAGATCTACCAAATCCCAGCGAGTGCTTTATCGAGCATTTCAATCAGGAATACGAGGCGGCAGGACTCCGTGTCATTCGGGCAGATGTGTTTCAGGAGCACGAGGCCACGTCGTCGCCACAGCCACCGGTGGCACGACCCGGTAGCGCGACCGCATCGACACAATCGTTCTAATCGCCCTAATCTCGCCCGAAAACTCTGGGCAGACTTTGCCGATCCCGCAGCTCAAGCAGCACGGGGGTATATTTGATCGTCTCGCGCAAACGCCTGCGCATACCACTTATGGAACAAGAGAGAGACCCAAATCATGACTAAACGTTTGGTACCTTGTATAAGCTACGTAACGGCGCTGTTGACGATCTCGCTGGCCACCGCGGCAGCAGCGGCGGACCAAGACGACTCGTCCAAGCCAAAGAAGGAGCCGGAAGCCTCGGCAACACCAAGCGAATCGACTGCGAAGACCACCACGGTCAAGACGCCCACCACATCGGTCAAGCCCACCACGCCAAGTCACACGTTGCTGCTGAAGGAGGCAAAGTCGATACCTGGCTTGATCCCGCTATACCAGAAAGAAACCAAGCTGTATGCGGAATTCAGTTCGAGCCATTACACGAGCGAATACCTGGTGTTGATCTCGATTGCTCGCGGCATAGGACAAGGAATGCTGCTTGGCGGCATGACTTGGGGATTCGGCGACGATTGGGCGTGGAAGTTTCGCAAAGTCAACAAGAAGGTCCACATCATCCGCCGCAACGTGCGTTTCAAGGCGAAGAAGGACACGCCAGAAGCTTCCGCCGTGAGGAACGCCTACACGGACAGCGTACTGTTCAGCCTGCCGATCGTCGCCAAAGGACCGAAGGGCGGCGACTTGGTGGATCTGTCGCCCGTCTTCATGAGCGACCTGCCACAGATCTCGTTCGTCTTGCCAGGATTCTCGTTTTCTGCCAGCAAGTCGACATGGGGCGCGGTCAAAGGCTTTGCTGATAATGTCGAGCTGGAGGTGGCTGCGACCTATGCCTCCAGTGGCCGAGTCAGTTTCGACACGGTGCCCGATTCCCGAGGTGTCACGCTGGCGGTTCATTACTCGATCAGCAAGATCCCGACCACCGGCTACAAACCGCGTATCGCCGACGATCGTGTGGGCTATTTCCTTACCGTCGTCAAGGACTTCTCGAAGAAGAACAACGACAACCAGTTTGTTCGTTTCATCAATCGTTGGCGTCTGGAGAAGGCCGACGCCTCGGCGCCGATGTCGCCGCCCAAAGAGCCCATCATCTTCTGGATCGAAAAGACAGTCCCTTTCAAGTACCGAAAACCGATCCGCGAGGGCCTGTTGGAGTGGAACAAGGCATTCGAAAAGGCCGGTTTCGTGGATGCAATCGAGGTGCGCCAGCAACCAGACGATGCCGACTGGGATCCGGAAGACATCAACTACAACACTTTCCGCTGGATCACGTCGAACGCAGGCTTCGCCATGGGGCCCTCGCGCGTGAACCCGTACACGGGCGAGATCCTGGACGCGGACATCATCTTCGATGCCGACTTCCTGACGTACTGGAAGGAGGAATTCGAAACACTGACGCGCGAGAGTATCGCCCAGATGACAGGTGGCGATCTGGAGGCTCCATCAACGGGTTCAGGCCACGCGACGGTCGGTGTGCGGTCCCAATACGCGACCTGTCTACTCAACCGCGGCATGGCTCGGCAGTTGGCTTTCGGCGCCGCAACGATCATCGCCCGTGCCGATCCGAAGCAAGCTGCCGAAATGCAGGAACGACTGATCATGCAGGGCCTCAAGGAAGTGACCATGCACGAGGTGGGGCACACGCTGGGCTTGAGGCACAACTTCAAAGCCAGTACCCATCTGAGCTTGAAAGACATCAACGACCCCGCCAAGACTCGCCAGGGCGGAATGGTCGCTTCCGTGATGGACTACAACCCGACAAACATTGTGCCCAAAGGCGAAAAGCAGGGCGACTTCTTCACGACGATGGTTGGGCCCTACGATCACTGGGCCATCGAGTACGGGTACAAGCAGTTTTCCGGTAGCGAGTCCGACGAATTGAAAAAGATCGCTGCACGCAGCGGAGAACCGGCGCTGAAATACGCCACCGACGAGGACACTCGCAGCACCGATCCCGACCCGGAGTCGAACCGATTTGACTTGGGTGACGACACTCTGGAATACGCCAAACAGCGTGCGGCCCTGATGAACGAGTTGATCCCCGGCCTGGTCGATCGCGTGGTGAAAGACGGCGACGACTACACCAAAGCCCGCAAAGCCTTCAATATCATCTTGGCCCAGTACGGCGAAGCCATGTTCTTTGCCGCACGCTATGTCGGCGGCCTATACACCAGCCGCAGCCACAAGGGTGACAAGGACGGCAAGACGCCGATTGCGCTGATCGAACCAAAGAAGCAACGCGATGCACTGGCGTTGCTCGAGGGACAAGTCTTCAACGACAAGCCGTTCCATTTCCCGCCCGAACTCTACAATCAGTTGGCCGCCTCCTACTGGAATCACTGGGGTATCAACGAGTCGCTGCGAAAGGACTTCCCAGTGCACGACGTGATCCTGATGTGGCAGGAACGTATCCTCGCCCAGTTGATGTCGTCCATTACCCTCGATCGTATCCATGATACGGAACTCAAGGTGCCGGCCGACAAGGACGCGTTCACTACGGCGGAACTGGTCGAGCGTCTGACGAAGGCCGTCTTTGCCGAGGTGGACGCAATCAAGGGCGGCGGCAACTTCACAAACCGCAAACCCGCGATCACCAGCCTGCGCCGCAACCTGCAGCGCAGCTATTTGAAGGACCTTTCTTATCTGGCAATGGGCCGCACCGGCGCCCCGCAGGATTGCCAAACGATCGCCTACGCCGAGTTGACGTCGTTGAAAGGGCGGATCGACAACCTGCTCACCAGAAACGCCGAGCTGGACAGCTACACACGAGCCCACCTACAGGAATCGGCGAGCCGTATCCAGAAGGTCCTGGACGCCAAATTGTCTCTGTCCGGGCCCTGACGTGGCCTTCCTCTCTCGGTAGTCAATTGACGGTGTTATGTCGCAACCTAGGCGACGGTTCCTCTGAACAACCGACCGTTATCAATTGACTACACCGATGAGAGGTATGTGATGAAAACGACTGGCTGGGGATTTGGCTGGCTCGCGACTTGTGTCTTGCTCACTGCGCCATGTGTGCTCGGGGCCGACGGCGATTGGCCGCAGTGGCGTGGTCCCCGTCAGGACGGGATCTCGCTGGAAACAGGTCTGTTGGCTTCCTGGCCCGAGGACGGCCCGCCCGAACTTTGGCGTACTCCGCTCGGCGCGGGCTACTCGGCCGTTTCGGTCGTCGATGGAAGGGCGTACACGATGTACGGTACGGAGACCGAAGAGTTGGTCGTGTGCATCGACGTGACGGACGGAAGCACTGTGTGGAAGACCCACAGTGCCGAGTCCTTCGAAAACGAATACGGCAACGGTCCGCGAGCCACTCCGACAATCGACGACGGTCGCGTCTACACCCACGGTGCCACAGGCTCCCTGCTTTGCCTGGATGCCAACACCGGAGACAAGATCTGGGGTTTCAATACTCTTGAGAGGTTCGGAGCCAAGCCGCTGGAATTCGGCATGTCGGCTTCGCCGGTTGTGATCGGCGACATGCTGGTGATCGTTGTTGGCGCCGAGGATGGCAAATCCTTGGTCGCATTGAACAAGGCGAGCGGTGAGGTTCTGTGGGCTAGCCTGAGTGACTTAGGAGGCTACTCGACGCCAATCCATATTGAGGTCGACGGCACCAAGCAAATCGTCGTGCTGACTGGTAAGTTCGTGGTGGGCGTCGCGGCCGACGACGGCCACGAACTCTGGCGACATCCTTGGGAAACAACGCTTGACGCCAACGTCGCGACGCCGATCTACCACGACGGCCGACTGTTCATTTCCACCGGATACGGGACTGGTTGTGCGTTGTTCGAGCTATCCGCCAATAATGGCGTGGCCGAGGCCAAGGAACTCTGGGACAGCAAGTCGATGAAGAACTACTTCTCCACCAGCGTCTTGCACAATGGGCATCTATACGGCTTCAACAACACAATGCTCACCTGCATGGAGTTCGAGACGGGCGACGTGACTTGGCGTGCACGTGGCTTCAATAAGGGCTCGGTACTGCTGGCTGACGGCAAGTTGATCATCTTGGGCGAGCGAGGAACGCTGGCCCTGGCCGAGACTTCCCTCGAGGAATACAAGGAAATCTCTCGCGTAGAAGCCTTTGACGGCAAGACCTGGACGGTGCCAACCGTGGCCGGCGGCAAGCTGTTCCTTCGCAACGAAGAAGAACTCGTCTGTCTGAATCTGAAGCCGTAGTGGTTGTAATGCCAACGGCATCTTCCGCGTGCCAGCCAGTCGTTTAACCGCAGTGCCCAACGGGCCGCGAGGGAGTTGAGTTGGAACTGGCATTTCTCTCTGCGCTGGGCAGAAACTCAACGCAGCGTCCTCTCCGACGCGCG
>JADHUC010000278.1 GCA_016784735.1 Pirellulaceae bacterium
GACGTGGCGCCGGTCGTTACGGTAATCGACGCGCAGACGCACGAAACCTCCGCGATCGAGTTGCCGCACGGTGCTCACAGCTTGCGAGACGTGTGCGTCTTGCCCGACGGCAAACACGCGCTGGTGACGCACCTGCTTGCCAACTTCGAGCAGATACCGTTTCGCGTGGACATGGGTTGGGTCAACGTCAATGTGATCAGCGTCATCGATACGCGGCAGCGAAAGGTGCTCAGCACGATCGGAATGGACGACTACGACTTGGGTGCTGGTAACCCCTGGGACGTCACATGTACGAATGACGGAAAACGGGTCTACGCCAGCCTTGCCGGAACGCACGAGCTGTGTGTGATCGACACCGATGATTTGTTGAGCGACTTTGCCTATCGGACCATGCAGCCAATGATGGCTGTTTGGCCCATCTACTTGAGCCTGGGGGAAAGCCTGTGGCGGCGAATCAGGTTGCCGGGCAAAGGCCCGCGCGGGCTGGCCGCCGTAGGATCGAATGTCTACGTCGCTCAGTACTTCAGCGATTCCGTTGCCGAGGTCGATATCGAAATTGAGCTTCCCGCCACTCGTACTGCGAAGGCGTACCTCACTCGATACTACAGCGACACCACCGCCGAGGATGATGCCGCGGCAGAGCGCAGCACTACCATCGGCACCATCGCTTTGGGGCCCCCGCCGCAACTGACACTGCGGCGACGCGGCGAGCTATTGTTCCACGATGCGACCATCTGCTACCAGAATTGGGTGAGCTGCGCCAGTTGTCATCCGGACGGCCGTGGCGACAGTTTGAACTGGGATTTGATGAACGACAGCGTCGGTAATCCGAAGAACACCAAGAGCATGATGTTGGCCCACGAGACTCCACCGGCAATGGCCGAGGGCGTGCGCGCGTCCGCCGAGGTGGCCGTGCGCTCCGGCCTTGCACACATCTTGTTTGCCGATCGGCCTGAGGAAGAGGCGACGGCCATCGACGCGTACCTCAAGTCGCTCCGGCCCGTGCCGAGCCCATACCTGGTCGACGGCCAACTGAGCCCAGCGGCCAAGCGAGGCCACAAGCTGTTCCATAGCGAACGTGTCGCCTGCCACCGATGCCACCCTGCGCCGAAGTACACCGACCTGCGGGCGCACAATGTCGGCACTCGGCGACGGAACGAGTACACGGACCGCTTCGACACTCCCACGCTGATCGAAGTCTGGCGTACTGCCCCGTACCTGCACGACGGCCGCTACCTAACGGTCAAGGAACTGCTGGTCGAAGGCACACACGGCCTGCGCGGCAACCGCAGCAGCGAGTTGACCGAGCAGGACATTGACGACCTGGTCGAATTCGTGCTGTCGTTGTGATTCCGCGGGTTCGACGGCCAATTCCTTATTCTGTACGCCTGAGGCCGATTCGCGCGTCGGTCTACCTGATTAAGGATGCAAGGCCCTACGGCGACATGTCGTACTTGAGCGTGAACTGGTGCTGCGCACGATCCGGCACGATTGTGGTGCCCTCGCACAGCTTCTCTTGAAGGGGGCTGTAGGTGTATACCTGGATCAGATTGTCTTCCGGAATGAACTGATATACGCGTAAGCCGGCGGAGCCATAGTCCGACAAGACCTCGTGGATCGGGTTTCCGTGATGGCCGAGCGTCGTCTGATGCAGGGCCTGTGTTCTGCTTTGATCCCCACAGAACACGATGAACAGGTTCTGGTGCTTCTGGTAGCACTTCTGCCACATCTGTTCCGGCGTGTTGCCCCGCGCGCCGTGGCGTTTCTTCCACCGCATGCGTCCTTTGGGAGCGTCGAAGAAGTCGCGGCTCGTCTGGGGCTTGTCGCGGGGTCCGAGGCCCATGTGCGTCGTCAGTAGCGCCCGTCGATCGGCGTGGCGTTCCAGTACCCGATCTGCCCAAGCCAGGACGTTGTCCGGCGCATTGCACTCCAGATGCAGAAACACAAAGTCCATCCCCTCGGCCGAGAATAGTTGAAAACTGTTCGCATTGTCGCCCGAGATCGACTGGTCGTCGCCTTCGTTTCTGAAGGACGCCCCATACCAGGCGAAGTCGTTGAATCGCGACTCGGGGAAGTATCGCTGAAACAGCGATGAATCTCCGTTGGACTCCATGTCGTGATTGCCGACCGAGATTCCATAGGGTGCTCGGCCGTGAAACCGGTCCATCGCGCGGCGGGCCACCTCCCATTGTTCCGGCACGTTCTTGTCCACGATGTCGCCGACGTGGCTCACGAACACGATGCGTTGGCGTTCGATATTGTCGGCGATCCACTTGGTGTACGCGTCGAACACTGCGTTCGTCACTTCCGCCTTGCTGTCCGGCTCGGCTTTCGTACCTCGGCCCTTGTATGCTTGCGTGTCGGGCAAAACGACCACGCTGAACGATCCTTCCGGAGCCGGCGGAAGCGTCTCCTGCGCGGCAACGTTCCAAGTGGCCAGCAATAGCATCAGCACGGCCGATAGAAACAGCCATGGTCTGTTCCGTGTCATTTGCGGCTCTCCTTATCAGAGTTGAAGAGGTTGCTCAGAAACCTTGTATATAGCGTCCGTCGATAGTTGCAACCCGGTATGCTTGGTGGAGTTGCCGGTGCAGTCGTGCTACGATGAGTGCGCCTAATGGGCCAGATGATTACATGACCGCGTTGAAGGAGTCTACACAATGAGAAACACGACCATCTTTGTTGTTCTGTTGCTGTTCTTCGCATCTGCCGCAATGGCGGCGGCGATCACGCTGGACGAGAAGCCGGCGGGCGAAGACGAATGGGGATACCGTCCCGCGGTCGGAGCCGTTTCGGAAGCCAGCCCGCCCGGGTTCTGTTGGCGGCCTCAGCAAGGGATTGTGAGCTGGGAACTGGAATGCGGGCGAGGCGAAGGGTTCGAGAAGATTGAATACCAGGCAGGCGATATCACGATGAACGTCCACTGCCCGCCCAAGACCTTTGCGCCCGGCAAATACACTTGGCGCTATCGCGGAGAGGATGGGGAAGGCCGCCAAACCAACTGGAGCCAGCCGCGGACGTTCACGATTGCTGAGAATGCCGTGTCGATGCCGATGCCGCCACGAGAAGAACTCCTCGGTAGAATCCCGAAAACGCATCCGAGATTGTTCGTTCGTCCTGAGGGCTTGCCGCGGCTTCGCGAGTTGGCCCAGGGGCCGATGCGCGAACGTTTCCAAACGCTGGTTGCGGATTGCGACAGACTGCTGGCCAATCCACCGCCTACCAAGGAGCCCGAGAAATACCCGGACACGATGGTGCGGGGAAGCAAGGAGTGGAAGAGCCAGTGGTGGGGCAACCGGGTGTATACCATCAAGGCACTCGATAGCGCTGCGACGCTTGCCTTCACTCGGCTATTGGGTGGGAAAGAGGAATACGGGCAACTTGCCAAGCGAATTCTGTTGGACTGCACCGCTTGGGATCCCAAAGGTGCCACGGGCTATCGCTACAACGACGAGGCCGGCATGCCGTACGCCTACTACTTTTCGCGGACCTACACGTTCGTTCACGATCTGCTTTCGGAAGAAGAACGTGAGACTTGCCGCCGTATGATGAAGATTCGCGGCGACGAGATGTACAACCACCTGTTTCCCCGGCACCTGTGGCGTCCCTATTCCAGTCACAGTAATCGCGCCTGGCACTTCCTGGGCGAAGTGGGCGTGGCTTTTCAGGGCGAAGTCGAAGGAGCGGACGATTGGGCCTGGTTTGCCATGAACGTGTTCTACAACGTCTACCCGGTCTGGTCGGACGACGACGGCGGCTGGCACGAAGGCGTTAGCTACTGGTCCAGCTACATCGGCCGGTTCACCTGGTGGGCCGACGTGATGCGAGCGGCCATGGGGATCGACGCCTACGACAAGCCGTACTTTGCCAAGGCCGGCTACTACGCCATGTACATGATGCCGCCGGGCAAAGTCGGCGGCGGGTTCGGCGACGGGGCCACTCGCCGGCGAGCGTCGCAGCTTGTACCGTTGATGAGTCAGCTTGCCGCGCAGTCAGGCAATGGCCATTGGCAATGGTACGTGGACCAAATGGGCGGAACGGGCGAGACGACGGGGTACATAGGCTTCGTCCGCGGTGCGTTCGAAAAGGCCGAACCCCAAAGGCCTGATGATTTGCCGACTTCGCGTCTGTTCCGCGGCATTGGCCAAGCCACTCTGAACACAACGCTCGCCGATGCCGACGAGGACGTGCAAGTGATCTTCAAGTCCAGCCGCATGGGTACGCGATCCCATGGCAATGCAGCCAACAATTCGTTTGTCCTGTGGGCTTACGGCCAACGGCTGCTGACTCGCACCGGCCATTACTACATGTACGGCGGCCCGCATCATCGCGATTGGGTCTGGAGCACGCGATCGCTGAACAACATCACGGTGGATGGACACGGCCAAGTCAAGCGTTCTTCCAGGGCCAAAGGAGACATCATCGCTTTCGAGACCACGCCGCTGATCGACGTCGTGGTGGGCGAGTCGGGTGAAGCCTATCGCATGCGCGAATCCGGCAAGGACCGCCAACTGCTGGATCGCTTTACGCGGGCTGTCTTGTTCGTGAAGCCGGATTTGGTGATCGTCTTCGATCGCCTGGTAGCCCCGCAGCCTTCGAGCTTCGAGTACTGGCTACACGCCATCAACGAATTCAAGGTCCCCGACCAGCGAGGCATCGAAACGCGGGTAGGTGACGTCGTCTGTGCGATCGACATTCTGGCACCAAACGACTTGGCGATCTCACAAACCAACCAATACGACCCGAACCCGTGGCCGCAGATCAAGACACGCGAGTGGCACCTGACGGCCACAACACCAGCCAAAACCAAGACCTGCGAATTCTTGGCCCTATACCGGCCGCATCGCGCGGATCAGTCGGTACCGAAGACAGCAGAACTCAAACGAATCGACGGAGGTTATGTCCTGAAAGCCGGCGTATCGGACGGCAAAGTGGTCGCGCTATTGCCGACGGGCGATTCCGCCACGCTTAGTGCCGAGGGGTTGAAGACTTCCGGCGGCATCCTTGTCCGGCGTTACACTTCGGACGGCTCGGTTGCTGAAACGGTCAGCGCAGATTTACTTGGCAATTGAAGGGGTAACCGTTCACGGGTCGCTGTTTTGATATATTGGTTTGTGCGAGCCGTGAACGGTCCGTCATGTGTGTGTCAGTAGGCCAGATTCTGTGACAGCCAACGCTCGATTTCCTCGACTGGCATGTTTTTCCGCCGGGCGTAATCTTCGACTTGGTCTTTCGTGATGCGGTCCACCGAGAAGTATCGTGCCTTGGGATGGGCAAAGTACAGGCCGCAAACGCTGGCTGCCGGCAACATGGCAAAGGAATCCGTCAGCGAGACTCCGGTGCCTTCCTCGGCGCGGAGTAGGTCGAACAGAATGCGTTTCTCCGTATGGTCGGGCTGCGAAGGGTAGCCCGGTGCCGGACGGATGCCGCGGTACTTTTCCTTGATCAGGTCGTCGCTGGTGAAATGCTCGCCGGCGCCGTATCCCCAGTCGATGCGTGCTTGCCGGTGCAGGTATTCCGCAAACGCTTCGGCCAGCCGATCAGCCAAGGCTTTCACCAAAATCGAATGGTAGTCGTCGTGATCGGCGTGGAATCTGCCACAAAGCTCGTCGACCCCCAGGCCCGTCGTCACAATAAATGCACCTACGTAGTCCTCGCGCCCAGAATCCAACGGCGCTACATAATCCGCCAACGCTCGGAAGTGGTCTTGGCCTTTGCGCTCCCATTGCTGGCGTAGTGTGTGAAAGCGAGTCAACTCCCCGCGGCGATCTTCGTCGGCAAACAGAACGATGTCGTCTCCGTCGGACGCCGCCGGCCAGAACCCGTACACGCCTCTTGACGTGAGCCACTTGTTTTGGATGATGTCGGCCAGCAGGGTCTGTGCATTGTCGAACAGCTCGCGGGCCGCCGCACCTTGTGCTTCGTCTTGCAGGATCGCGGGATACTTGCCCTTCAGTTCCCAAGTCGAAAAGAACGGCGACCAGTCGATGTAGCCTGTGAGATCCGATAATGAGACATCGTCCAAGACGCGATGCGCGGTGAACGCAGGTTTGTCGATCTGGACGGCCGACCAGTCCGTGGGAAACCGCCGCCGGCATGCCTCCTCGTAAGACACGAGCTTGATCTGCCGTCTCTGGAACGAATCCACAAGTTGCTTCTGCAATGTTTCGTTTTCGTCGACAATGTCGGGTTTCCGCTCCGGACTGTTCAGGCGGTCGACGACTCCCACGCTGCGCGACGCGTCCAGCACGTGGATCGTTGGTTGGCTGTAGGACGGCGCGATCTTCACTGCCGTGTGTTTTGCGCTGGTGGTAGCCCCGCCGATCAATAGCGGTTGCTTGAATCCGCCTCGTTCCAGCTCTCTGGCCACGTGGACCATCTCGTCCAGGCTGGGCGTGATCAAGCCGGACAACCCGATGAAATCGGCGTTTTTCTCAACCGCTGTCTCCAAGATCCGCTCGGCCGAGACCATCACGCCAAGGTCGATGACTTCGTAATTGTTACAGCCCAGTACGACGCCCACGATGTTCTTGCCGATATCGTGCACGTCGCCCTTGACGGTGGCCATGACGATCCTGCCGCGAGGCTCGTGCCGATCCAAACCGAGTACGCGCTTCTCCTGATCCATGAACGGATCCAAGTACGCGACGGCCTTCTTCATGACGCGAGCCGATTTGACCACCTGCGGCAGGAACATCTTGCCGGCACCGAACAAGTCACCGACCTTGCTCATGCCCACCATCAACGGTCCCTCGATGATTTGCAGGCACTGTTCACAATCCTGGCGCGCCTCTTCCACGTCCTGCTCGATGAACTTGTCGATGCCCTTGACCAACGAGTGAACTAGTCGTTCCTCGACAGACGCCTCCCGCCAAGCGAGGTCTTCTTGCCGTCCCTTCTTTCCCTGCGGCTTCAAATCCTCGGCAAAAGCCACCAACCGCTCCGTTGCGTCCGGCCGGCGGTTCAGCAAGACGTCTTCCACGCGTTCCAGCAGGTCCTTGGGGATCTCCTCGTACACCTCCAGTTGTCCGGCGTTGACAATTCCCATGTCTAGACCCGCGCGGATGGCGTGGTACAGGAACGCGGCATGCATCGCTTCGCGAACGGCGTCATTTCCGCGGAACGAGAACGACAGATTGCTTACGCCGCCCGAGACCTTCGCGCCGGGACATTCCTGTTTGATCCGACGCGTGGCTTCGAGGAAGTTGCGGCCGTAGTCGTCGTGCTCTTCGATCCCCGTCGCCACGGCGAGGATGTTGGGATCGAAAATGATATCTTCCGGCGCGAAGCCTGCTTGTTCAGTGAGCAAACGATAGGCCCGCTTGCAGATCCGCACCTTGTCGTCGATCTCCGTGGCCTGCCCTTGTTCGTCGAAGGCCATCACCACCACGGTTGCTCCATAACGACGAACCAGGCACGCCCGCCGCAGGAATTCGTCTTCGCCGTCCTTCAGACTGATGGAATTGACAATCCCTTTCCCTTGCAGGCATTTCAGGCCAGCCTCCAGCACGGACCATTTCGAGCTGTCGACCATGAACGGCACTTTACAGATGTCTGGTTCCGCCGCGATCAGGTTCAGGAACCGCGTCATGGCGGCTTCGCCGTCCAGCAAATCTGCGTCCATGTTCACGTCGATGACGCTTGCACCGCCTTCGACCTGATGCCGAGCAACTTCGACCGCTTCCTCGTAGGCCTCATCGCGGATCAAGCGTGCGAACTTGCGCGATCCGGTGACATTGGTTCTTTCGCCGATCATCAGGAAGTTGCTGTCCCGCCGGATCGTCAGCGGCTCTTGGCCACTCAGTCGCGTCAGTCTCTCGACGGTCGGCCGCCGGCGCGGCGGTTCGTCACGGACCATCTCGGCAAACGCACGGATATGATCGGGTGTCGTGCCGCAACAGCCGCCGATAATGTTCAACCAACCGTTGGTCACAAACTCGCGCATCGCTTCGGTCATCTGCTCCGGCGTTTGATCGTAACCGCCAAACTCGTTGGGCAAGCCGGCGTTGGGATGACAACTGACGTAGACCGGCGCGATCTGCGACAGTTCCTCGACGTAAGGGCGCATTCCCTCGGGCCCCAGCGAACAGTTGACTCCCACGCTCAAGAGGTCGAACTGGGAAATCGAATTCCAGAACGCCTCGATCGTCTGCCCGGACAGCGTACGGCCGCTGGCGTCCGTGATGGTGACCGACACCATCACCGGCAGTCGCACATTATTCTCGACGAAGAATTTGTCGATGGCGAACAGACAGGCTTTCAGGTTCAACGTGTCGAACGTCGTCTCGGGGAACAGCAGATCGACACCGCCCTCGACCAACGCCGCCACCTGCTCGTAGTACGACGCGACAAGGTCGTCGAACGTCACGGCGCGAAAGCCGGGGTCCTCGACGCGCGGTGAAATCGAAGCCGTCTTGCTGGTCGGGCCGATCGAACCGGCGATGAAACGTGGACCGTGCGGGCCAGCCGCGTCTGTTTGTTCCACCGCCCGTCGAGCACAATCGGCGGCGGCCAGATTGATCTCGCGCGTCAGATGTCCCAGGTCGAAGTCGCCGAGCGCGATCGGGCTGGAGCCGAAGGTGTTGGTCTGGATAATGTCCGCGCCGGCTTCCAAGTACTGGCGATGAATGTCGACAACGGCGTCCGGCTGCGTCAGGCAGAGGATATCAACCAGGTTCTTCAAGGTCTTGTTATGATCGGCGAATCGCTGGGCGCGCACGGCAGCTTCGTCTAGGGCCAAAACCTGAACCATGGTACCCATGCCACCGTCCAGTAGAAGAATCCGCTTTTCGAGAAGCGATTCGATCCTACGTCGCACGTCTGTCTTTTTTGCGGTCGCCATCAAGAACCAATCGAAAGTATGCCGTTGCGGTGTTCGGTGTGTGGCTGGCCTTGATCGTAGCGTCGGCAATGTGGGGCACGTTTCCAACGTGCCAATGTCTGTAAGTCTTTGAGCTACGGCACGTTAGAAACGTGCCCCACGTACTAGCGTTGCCAGCAGTTGCTGGCGTCTTGATCAAGGGCTGCTCGGCTCGACTGCGGCGTCTCCAGACAACTCATGTCGCCCATTTTATCGCATCGCCAGCAGCTTTCCGCCTGGTTGTCTTTTGTCTATTCGGAAAAGTCGCTGTAAGACTCAAGACCGTCACAAACGATACCGATAAATGGTGACGAAGATCACCTCCTCTAGCGCGTGCCCTGTTTGGTGCGCGCGTCAACTTCCAGTTCGAATGGACGCTGACCATGACAGCCGCCCTTGCTCGAAAGAAGACCGGATCCGCGGGAGCGTCCCGCGGTCAGGAAGGCAATCGCGCCCAGATGCCTGACACCACCAACCCGGTAGCCGTACTGATTCGTCTGCCTGATCTTAGCGAGCCGGCATCAAAAGAAAAGGCGGCCGTGGATGCGGTCGCTGCGTCCGAACAGGACGACGAGCCGATTGCCGAGTCGACGTCGGCCGCGCGCTCGCCTGCGTCAGAAAAAGCCAGCGATCAGTCCGCAGAAGTTGCGGCCACCTCGGCCAGCCACGAGCGGGTCGATCATTCGCCCAAGGAGAAGCCGACAGACGCGGAAGCAGCGACATGGAACTCCGTGACCGTGCCGCGTCCAGTGATGCAATTGGCGGGCGTGCTGGCACTGATCGGCATGCTGATCGGTGCCTACTTCGCCCTGGTCGGCGGTGGTGGCGGGACCGTGGACGAACCAAGTGGCGATCCGGAAGGCGAACAGGATGTTTCCGAGTTGGTCGAACCGTCACCGCTCGCTGAGACAGAGCCCTTCGACCTTGCCATCGTACCGTCTCTGGATGGCGATCGGGAACCGCGGGATCTGTTCATCGACACACCGGCGGCCGAAGCCGGATCCGACCTCGTATTAGAGGAAGCACGAGGAGCGGACGACCCGGCAGCGTTCGGAGTGGACTTCGAGCCATCGGTGACTCCCGGGCCACCAATCGACGGAAAAACGGACCTGCCCGACACGTATCCTGATGGCAGTTCCTGGACGCAAGATGATCGCTCGGGGGCCTTTGGGTTCGATTTCGACCGCGAGCGCATCGAGCAGAACAGGAAAGACCTTCCGTTGTTTTCAGAACGACCGGAAGACCGGGCCAATGGAATCGCCGGCGGCACCGAGTCGCTACAGCTTGAACAGGCGGTTGACGTATCACCTTACAAGTACCCCGTCACCGATCCTTCGAACTACGAGTATCCGGAGGACTATCACACGATGTTCCAAGCATCTCCGGACGCGAGGAGTCTAGAGCGAGCTTCGCCCGGACCGAACGAGCGCAGTTTGAACGGCCGGTACCCTGACACCGCTCGCCTGGGACCCCCAATCGAGCCTCCACCGATCCTTCGTTGATCGCTCGTTGGAAGCCTGGGATTAGACGCCAAAGCACGTAGCGGCCACCACAGTATCGGAGCGAGCTAGTCATGAGCACACTAGACAAAGCGTTCATCAGAGCATACACGAAGGGCACGGATTCGCAGGCAGTGAAGCCCCATCACGCCGCGGCCGATGACGCTGCCGCCGAATCCGTTCAGTCCATCCAAGTCGGAGCCTCCCAGCCGGTCGACTACCTGCATACGGAAGGCGCTACGCATCGCGCCGATCAATCCCATCGCGACGCCAGGACGGAAACCTATACACCGCACGTCCAGTTCTCGCCGCCCGTACCGCATACGGAACTTGCCTACGTAAGTCCGTACCACCAGACGCCGCCACCAGACGCCCCGGCTGAAGCACGCATCGGGCAGCGACCCCCAGCGCTTCCAACGGCCGACCAGCCGAATCAGGCGACCGAGCCCACCGATGCGACCACGGACGAGGCGAAACGGACACTAAAGTCGGCGGCGTCACTCAAAGTCCCGCCACCGCTGCAGTTGCCGTCCATGTTCGAGGCGCCGGCCGAGGAAGCGGCCAAGGAATTCTCGCCCGACTGGGAAGTGGATCGTTTCGTTTGGCCGGAGATCTGCGAGCGGTTGTTGAAGGTGGAAAGCCGCTATTTCCGGCACGTGGGACAGCGACTGAAGATTGCCACCAAGCAAGGCCGCCACGTGTTGATGATTGCCGGTTCGCGGCGCGGCGAAGGCCGAACGTCGCTTGCGTTGTGCCTGGCTCGATGCGCGGCAGAATCCAAGGTCAAAGTGGCGATTGTCGATGCGGATTTCGGGAATCCGCAGCTCGGTGCTCACCTGGGCATGGACACACCGTGTAGCTGGTTGGAAGTGATCGCCGGCAAGGCGCCGCTGAACGAGGCCGCCGTTGCTTCGGTCGAGGATTGCCTGACTTTGTTCCCTCTGGCCGGTTCGGAGGACGTGCAGGTCGAATCAGGCGACGGGCGATTGCCCGCACTGCTCCAAGAGATTTCGTCGCATTATCCGCTGGTGATTGTAGACGTTGGGCCAATGGGAGCCGAAGACCGGCACCCGTTCGCAGACGGGGAAAGGTGTCCTGTTGACGCTGCGATCGTAGTCCGAGATCTGCGATACACTACCGAAAAGAAAGCCGCCGCCACCGCCGAGCAACTGCAGCAAAGCGGCATCCAAGCGGTTGGGGTTGCCGAGAACTTCAAATCGAAGTAGGTCAGGGATGTATACAACATATTGGAAACTCAACTCGCGGCCTTTCGACAACAGCACGGCTCCGCGGTTCTACTACCCCAGCGAGACGCATCAGGCCACCCTTCTCAAACTCCGGTATGCGGTCGAGAATCGGCGCGGCGCTGCACTGATGGCCGGAGCATCCGGGCTGGGGAAGACACTGCTGGTCCAATCGCTGTTTGACGAGCTTTCCGACGAGTACCGCCCGTTCGTGCACCTGAAATTTCCACAGATGCCGCCGGCTCAGTTGGTGTCGTTCCTGGCCGACGAACTCACCGGCGAAGTGTCCCTGGACTCGGCGATCGACTACAACTTGCGTCGGATCGAGGATGCGCTGGCCAAGAACGTCGATGACGGTGCGCACGCATTGGTGGTGATCGACGAAGCCCACCTGTTGCCCGACGTGGGCGCAATGGAAACCGTGCGCCTGCTGTTGAACTTCGAGCCCGGCTGGACGTTGCTGTTGGTCGCCCAACCCGCGCTGCTGCCGGCCCTGGAACGCATGCCACAACTGGAGGAGCGATTCGGCGTAAAATGCCTGCTACGCCGGTTCACGGTGGACGAATCGGTCAGCTACATCCACCACCGCATGATCGCCGCCGGGGCGGCCAACATCGAATCCGTATTCGATCCCTCTGCGCTAGAGATGATCCATCAGCTTTCCGATGGCATCCCGCGCCGCATCAATCGCCTGTGCGATTTGTCGTTGCTGATCGGCTTTGCCGAAGAGCAGCCAAGAATCACTCCCAAACAAGTCGACGCCGTCGCAGAAGAACTAGCCGGCACCGCCCCACCCATGCGACGAGTAGCGTAGGCTGCCCATCACGCACCGGATGACATTCTCCAAGCAGCTTCCCTGTGGACATCACGGAAAGCTCACTTCATCGCTGGTCATGAATTGGCGGTAAGACATGGGGAACCAGGATCTTCTTTAGCCGCAGTCCTCTTCATCTATAACCACCAATCTATAACCAAATCCAAGAGCAGTCTCACGCCGCGAAAACTGCCCTCTGGGCAGGATCGATAAACCGCGGTCGACATAGCCGCTAAACGTGCCAGCCGCATAACCGGCATCACGTTCTTGCCCGCCGCAACGGCGGATTACGAAGAGGCTATTCGTTTCTCCGTTGCGAGATGATTCGAGACGTGAGCGCCACGGTCGACAATGCCACGCCGACAAAGCAGATAAGCGCGACCAGCGTGAATAGCGGCATGCGAACCTGCGGATTCCCGAACGTCTCTTCGTCGAATGTCATCCCAAACAGTCCGGCGATGGCGAGCCCCATGCCCAATACGCCCAGCGTGAGGCCCAGCACAAGACCGCCTAGGTGATGATTGATCGTTCGGATCCCCGCCCAAAGCAAAGGCACGTAGACAAAGACGATCAGCATAACGAGGTCGACGATCGAGCCCCAAGTGTCTTTCGTTGGATGCAAACCGCTCAGGTAGATCCCGATGCCGGTTAGCCCCCAGAGGATCATGAACACCGCGCAGAATGTCATGAAGCCTCCGGCCGCTGCGACCGACGCATCTGGATGGCAGCGGTACCAGCGCCACATTCGGCGGAGGCCGCCTACCGGCCGGACTTGCACCGGCTGACCATTTAGGTAACGTTTCAATTCGTCGGCAAGATCCTGCGCAGTCTGATAACGCTTGTCGGGGTCCTTTTCCAGACACTTAAGGCAAACGTTCTCCAGATCTCGGGGGATGCGGTTGTTCAGTTTCCGCGGACTGGTCGGCTCGTCGCGAAGCACTTGGACGACCAGCATGCGGAGATCGCCGCGGAACGGCCGCTCGCCGGTCAAAAGCTCGTACAGTATCACGCCCAGCGAATAGACGTCGCTTCGGCGATCTGCATGGTGCCCCTCGCCCCGCGCCTGCTCGGGCGACATGTAGGCCGGGGTCCCCAGGACGTTTCCTTCGACGGTCAACGTGACTTCACCCGTCTCCTGTCTGGCGAGGCCAAAGTCCGTGACGTGCGGCTGCCCGTCCAGGTCGATCATGACATTGCCCGGCTTCAGATCGCGATGGACCACGCCGGCCTCGTGCGCTTCGTGCAGAGCCTCGGTAATCGACAAGCACAGTCGGGCCGCCTCGGATGACGTCAGCCGCTGGGCGCTGATCCATTCGGCGAGGGTAGCGCCTTCGATGAAGTCGGTGACGATATAGACCGAATCGGCCTGCCGCCCCACCTCGTGGACCGTGACGATGTGCGGATGCTCGGCTTGGGCGGCGGAGCGCGCCTCGCGGACGAACTGTTCGGTCTCGGCCGAGTCCAGTTGACCCTTGCGAGGGACCTTGATCGCGACGATCCGATCCAATTCGGTATCACGGGCTTTCCACACCCGACCGAAGCGCCCCACGCCAACCGGCTGTAGCAACTGGAAGTTGTCGATCGTCCCGCCGGCTTTCCAGTGGTAGGTCGCCGTATCCTCGTCGCTGACAAGACTGAAGTGGCTTCCGCACAGGCTGCATTCGATGTTAGAAAGAAGCTCATCGCCGCAAAGACTGATCTGATTGTGGCAATGAGGACAACGTACGGGCAGTGCTCGGGGAGTCTCTTTCGAAGCCAGACTCCCATCTGGTTGGCGTTCGTCCAACGTACTTCTCTCGCCAGCATCCCGATCCGCCGGCGCACGGCGAGGATCGCTCTCGCGGGAGTTCGCGTTCAGGGGATCTTCACTCATCGTGAGTCGCCCCGCGATTGGTTCTCATTTGCCCAGCGAATACCACCCAATGTACCCGTTCTTATAGCAGCCGCCGGATCTCTCTGCCAGTCCTCTCTCGAAAGTAGGAGCCTGTGGGAATTCAGGCCAGCATGAACAACTGGATCCGCTACCGGGTGTGCGGCCACCCAAAGAGCTCTCTCGGCTGCATTACTAATTAATTAGATGTTCCTCTTGACAGTTCAGTGCCAACCCGGATGATCTAATTAATTAGTAGCCAAGGAAACCAAATGGCGTTGGCAATCGTCGTGAAGCTAGGGAAGGAGTTATCGAGTCATGGTTCGACCATCGTCGCGACATCCGACGGAACTGGAACTGGAGATTCTCAAAATCATCTGGCGCGATGGCCCGTCATCGGGGCGGCACGTTTGCGAGGCCCTGGCCGGATACCGTCAACTGGCCTACACGTCGGTAATGACCATCATGAACATCATGGTGGACAAGGGGTACCTGCGCCGGACAAAACGAGACGGAAGCTACGTCTACCACGCACGCACCACAGAGAAGGCGACTCGACGACGCATGCTGCATGACTTGGTGGATCGCGTGTTTGACGGTTCCGCGACAACCGTAATGGTCAATCTACTGGAAAACGGCGATATCGATTCCAAGGAGCTGGACGCGCTTCGTCGGCTCATTAACCGCAAGGCCAAGGAGAAGTCGTCATGACCCAATTTGCCTGGCTCGAAACGACCTTCTGCGCGCGCCTGGCACTCACGCTGGGCCATTTCCTCTGGCAGGGACTTGTGCTTGCCATCCTGGCGATGTGCGTGGGGCGACTGCTGCGACGCGTATCGGCAGTGGCACGCTATCGCGTGTTTGTTGTCGCGCTTCTGCTGATGGCGGCCTGTCCGCCGGTGACGTTCTGTCTAATCGAATCAACGCGACCAGTCTCGGCCGTTGATCTCCCAGACACTGCATTTTCGGCAGCGGATGGTGAGCGAAGTCCGTATTCTGCACGCGTTGACACACGGCAAGAAGTGACCGAGCCGAACTCGCCAATGGTGACGCCAGTGACCGGCACTTCTTCGGGTCCAGAAACCGAACACGACGCGCCCGCGTTTGTTTTCGAGCCGGACATAGCAAATGACGGGGAATCCGTGGTGGCAACGGCGAGTGCGGCATCTTCCGGTGATCCATCCGAAAAGGCCAGGGTATTCGACTGGAGATCGTATGCGTCGCTCGCCATTCTGGTCTATCTGGCCGGAGTACTGGCCATGCTCGTTAGGCTGGCGATGGGCGTGTACGGCGGCGGACGACTCAGACGACGTTCGAGCCCAATAAGCGACCCTACACTGGTCGCCGTGATCGCCCGGCGTGCGCGGGCGCTGGGCTTGCGTTTCAAACCGGCGGTTGCCTACTGTCAGCAGATCGCCGTCCCGACGGTGATCGGTGTATTGCGTCCGACCATTCTGCTGCCACTGTCGGTGATTGGCGGCTTGAACCCAGAACAGCTCGAAGTGATCTTGGCTCACGAGTTGGCTCACATTCGACGCTACGACTATCTGGTCAACCTGATTCAGCGTCTGATCGAAGCGATGTTGTTCTTCCATCCCGCAGTGTGGTTGGTGACGCGTCGCATTCGTATCGAGCGCGAACATTGCTGCGACGATTTGGTCTTGGCCACGGGAGCAGAACCACTGAGCTATGCGAGCTCGTTGTTGAAAGCAGCCGAATTGGGGCAAGCTTCCCGGGGCGACGTACCGGTGGAACCCGTTGTTGCCGTGGGAGCAACCGGCCGGCCGTCGGACCTGGTCGATCGCGTTCGACGATTGGTCGACAAGCGATCGGACGGTAAGCAGAGTTACGGTGGTTCCGGGCCAGCCATCCGATTCAAGTTGGCCGAAGTCCTCCCCAAGGACGCTTCGCTTGACAAGCTCGAACTGAGAGGCTTCCGCCTTTACGCCAGCCGGTACGGTTCGGGCTTTGATGCCGAGCAGACGGTGTTGAAGGTCGCCGTCCTTGGCCGCGACAACAAGACACTCTGGCAAGGGACGTTCCCCTACGCCCTATTCGGTTACAAAGAAAAGTGGGTAGACCTTGCCTTACCGGAGCCATTGGCGCTGAGCGGCTCGGATCTCAAGGACGGCTCGTTCGCCGTAGCGATTGATCCCGAGGCCAATCGCCGCGTGTGGCACGCGACTTGAGCGTGGACAAGTGCGTCGTTTTTCTGGACCAGCTTTGGAAGCAGGTAGGCCTGAACAAAGCCGGCAAGCTGATCCCCGCGACAGCCGAAGCCTGAACAAAGCGGCCTCAGTAGGTCCCGGCTGCCGGACGGGACCTGCAATTCGCGGCGTTCCAATGCGGACACGACTCCGGAAAACACACCTTTCGGGCT
>JADHUC010000279.1 GCA_016784735.1 Pirellulaceae bacterium
CAAGTAGGGGAATTCCGCCAACTGCTGCTGTCGGAGTTGAGCCGGTCGGATTGGGATTCCGTCGAGTTGTCCAAGACGATGGGCCAATTCGTGGACGCAGCCGGCAAGGAAGCTCCGCCGCGCCGCGCTCGTTTGAACCGATTGATCGGCTACACGGCTCAGTTCTACGAGCAACTGATGCGATCGCTGTCGGGTGGCGCGGTCCACGGCGACGCGGAACTGGTGCGTGCGGTTCGGGCGGCCCAGAGCACTTGGCCTGGGGATGCCGAAACCGCAGCGGCGTGTTTGGAACGTTGCCTGGAGGCCGAGGGGCAAGTCCTGGCCAATGCCAATCAAGCCACTCTGGTGCAGTGCTGGCTGGATGAACTGGCCACCACGACGCGCACAGGGTGCCCCGTGGCGGCGTAGCACGAGTGTCGGTTAGGCTCCTTCGCCGTTCAGCGTCAGGACCAACCGCCGCCGACCTCCGTGATCCCGGTGCTCGCACAGGTAGATTCCTTGCCAGACTCCCAAGGCTAATCGACCGTCGCGGACCGGGATGGTCAAGGACGGCCCGAACAGGGATGACTTCATATGAGACGGCATGTCATCCCGTCCTTCGAGGTAGTGAGCGTAGGGGAAATCCTCTGGCACGATCGAGTTAATCAAGGACTCCATGTCCACCCGAACGTCAGGAGAAGCGTTCTCGTTCAGGGTCAGGGATGCGGACGTGTGTTGGATGAAAACGTTCAAGAGTCCAACGCGAATCGCCTTCAGCTCTGGTAAATCCTCGATAATGTGATGCGAAATCAAGTGAAAGCCGCGGTGATGGGCGGGCAACGTCACCGTTTTCTGATGCCAGGTCATCGACATATCCTCTTGTGAATAAAGGTCTTTGGGCGATTGGCGCAAGAGTCGCAATGCGAGCAGTCGCGCCAAACCGACCGATAGTCGCTGGGCAGGCAAATTTTTTTCGAAAAACTCGCGGATGTTAAAATAGGAAACTTGACAATCGACGCGTCAGAAGAATAATAGGACGTTTTTGTGATCGAAAGCATCTTCCCGCCTGGGCTCGGGCGGTAGATTCTAGCCCTTTCCCGAAGAGCAGCGAGCGTTTTTAGCAAGTTGCTCTCTGAACTTGAATTCAAGTTCGACCGAGCCGGTCTCATACGCAGCGATGCAAGGAAGCGTCGGCTAACGGTTTGTTGCCGTTATTTGTGAACTGCATGCCAAGCTCGGTCAAGGTCTATCCACGTGTATTAGGTTTTGGAGGTTTTGAAGTTTGATGAACAACGTACAGAATGTGTTTGAGGCGATTTTGAAGTATGGTCACGACGAAGACTTCGTTCCGATTGAGTCGGATGAATTCCATCCCACGAATGCTCCTGCCGGGTCTCCGCAGAAGATCGACGCTCTGCGGAAGCGAGTCGAGTTGGGGCTGCCGCTGTGGCACGACGACGACCGGATGAACTACAGTGGTCTGACGGGCGCGATCCGACCGCGCGAGTAGATTGCCTCAATCACACCCGCCCAATGAAAAGGCGTCCTTCGGGACGCCTTTTTTCGTGTCTGCGGACCGATACCGCGCTACGCTTCCGGCTGGCTACTCTGCATCCCCTGTCGCTTCTCCAACTGCTCGCGAACGTAGGTCAGCCAATCGGGCGACGGAGGACCGTAGGGCCTGAACTTCTCGAATTCGCCTTGCTCTTCGCTGTACAGGATCGCTCGGTGTATGCCAAGACGGCTGGCCTCCGGGCTGTCCATCAAGTTGGCCGAGTCCGTGGCACCCATCTGGAACAACACGCGTATGGCCAAATCGCTCATCGACTGGCGGTCGATCCAGCGGTTGACGTTGGCAAACGTATCGCACCAGATCAGCGAATGAACACCAAAATTCGGGCCTTCGCGCAAGATGGTGCTGAGCTGCTGATCCAGGCCGGCGGCCTGCTGTTCGTCGAAGGAGAGGTTGTAGTCGTCGGATTTACGCAGGTCCCGGAAACGGGCCAAGTTGAACAAGACCAGGAAGATCGGCGGCGCGCTGCTATCGCTGGCCTGCAGTCGGCGGTCGACCTCGCCGGCTATATCAGAGATGGCCGCAGCTATGTCGCCTGGAGTCGCCACTTTCATTTCCAGCGGCAACTGCTTCGAAAGCCGCGTCCAGAATCCCGCCGTGGGCGACTCGGGTCGTTGTCCGTCAAACACATAGAAACTCGGCTGGTCTGATGTGGACGTGGTCCTGCCGGGCACTGCTTCTGCGGCGAGGCTGACGACGCAATTGGCGAAAACGCCCAAGGCTTCCTGTTCCTGCTGGCCGACCATCAGCACGTTGGTTCCTCCCTGGCGGTGAAACACGGCCGCTGCGGGTTCCTTGATTGCCACGGCGGCCCCCAACCAGGCTCGCGGAGCCAGCTTGTGGGTCGTTGGGGCTGCGTCCTCCAGACATGTACAGAGCACTTCGTTCTTGGCTGGATCAGCCGGCACGTTTCCTTCGAACACAATCGGCGGCGTTAATCGGCATTGCTGCTGACGTGCCATCTCGGCGATGCGTTCGAGGTACTGCTCGCGCTCGTAGTCGGGCAGCCATACGACTTGGAACGGATGATTACCTTCGAACAGACCGTTGGCGTCGTTGTAGATCGCTTCGCCCGGCCGGCCGAGCAACCGCGCGGCAGTATTGTCGTCGCTCAGGATCAAATGAGCGTCCGCTTCGCTGCACTGCAAGGCAATACGCACAGCCATTTGGCCCAGGGTGGCGCGAGCCAGCGAATATGCGCCGGCCAACGTCTGCGAACCCAGCAGTACATGAATCCCAAACGCTCGTCCTTGTCGCACTAAACGGTCCAGAACCAGCGAGGCGTCTTGGGAGATCTTGTCGTCCTTAACGAAAAACTCTTGGAATTCGTCAATGATCAGCAAGATGCGCGGCATCACGGCCTCGGGGTTGGCGTCGCGGTATCCTTTCAGATCCTGCACCCCTTGCTTGCGGAACTCGTCGCCGCGCCGTCTGAGTTCGACGTCCAGGCGATTCAGCACACTCATGCCGAACTCGCGCTCGCTCTCGATGGCGATTACGCGCGCGTGGGGCAACTGGAACGAGGCGTAAGCTTTGAATTCGACGCCCTTCTTGAAGTCGATCAAGTAGAAATGGACTTCGTTCGGGCTGTAGTAGATCGATACCGTCGTGATAATCGTGTGCAGCAGGGTCGATTTGCCCGAACCGGTCTTTCCCGAGATCAGGACGTGCTGCGAGGTGCCTTTGCCGAGTCGCAATGTTCGCAGATTCGTCGCTCCGGCGCGTCCCAGTGGCACCTCCAATTCCGCGCGGCTGTCGCAGTCCCACCACTCGTTCGCCTGCGGAACCACCGCTGTGAACGGCACTTCGACGCGACTGGCGTCCTTCGCACGCTCGCCCACGGCCCGAACGATCTGGGTGAACCGTTCGTCGTCGGGCGGCATGTCCAGCGCGAGCGGCAATTGTTCGAGATCGTCGTCGCGGAAACAGAATCGCTCGCCGTCCCACCGCAGGGTCACCGCATTGGTTGCCAAGTCCGCCACGTCGAAGTTGCGTGGCATTTTCAGCTTGGTGTCGATCGTGACCAGGGTGTACACGCCGCAACGGGCGCCGCTGGACGCGATGCTTACCAAACGCCGTGCCGCCTCCTCGGCGAAATTCGCCGGAAAGTTGGCGACAACCAAAATCTGAAACGGTTCCGCGACCTCGCCCGCGTGTTTGTTGTACTCCTGGATCGAATCAAATTCGTTTCGCAGGTACTTCTGGATGACGTTTTCCATGTGCTCGGTCAGGTCGGCCAGCCGTTTGTTGATGTGGATGGCTTCGGTCCAGATGCGGCTGGCGACCAGCTTCTCGTCGTAGTCCGCCAAGTGCATGAAGGCCGAGAAATTCTGGCCCAGGCCGATCGGATCGATGATCGTATAACGGACCTTGCCTGGCGGCAGCGAAGTCAACAGACGCAACATCACATTCTGCAGCGAACGAACTGCCTGATCGCGCCCCTCGCCGTCCGCGACGTACAGCAGCGATGGGCATTCGGGGTAGGACAGGGCGGAAGGCAACGAGAATTCGGTCTGCGTCACTCGCAGGCGGTCGTGTTGCGGCACGCCATCGCCGATCATGTCCAGACGGAACCCCAACGTACCGAAACGCAGGGCCGGCAACTCCTCTTCCGGCGGCGTCCACGTGGTCGGGTCCATGTCGTGCCACTCAGGCGAGCGACGGTCGCACAGACTGTTCATCTCCTCGACCGAGCCCTCGAAGCCAGACATCCCGGATGACCAGCGACTCACCAGATCCTCCCATCTCTTGTCGGACTCTCGCTTGCTCTCCTCCAATTCCCGCTGTCGCTCGTCTATCAATTGCTGGGACTCGTCGGTAAACCGGCGCTCGCGCTCGTTGATCAGTGGCGGGTGTTTCTGGTCCAGCGACTTGAGGGTCTGGTTGTAGTCGTCTTGAAGCTTCTGTCGCCGAATTGCTCGCTCTTCAGCAGCTTTTTGGAGTCGCATTTCGTGCCGTTTGGCCAAGTCGATCCTGGCATTCGACCACATGGCGTGTGCTTCGCTGATCGCCGTCTCGCGCCGTTCGACGTGTTCTTCGTACTTGCGTTTCGCTTCCTCCTCGGCGTGGCGCAAGGCGGCCTGGATTGCCGTTTCGCCGTCCGCAATGGGGCCCATGAAAGAGGGTACGACGGATTGAGTTTGCCTGCGCGAATAGGGCCGGACGATTCGCCTCACGATCAAGCCGGTGGCCACGGCAATGGCAACGGCCGCGACGATCTCCCCTACCGGGTGAAACCAGTCCACCACCAGCGACGTCAAGCCAAGCCCGATGGCGGTAAACAGAGCGATGAGAAACGGCCAGCCAGCTTCGAGGAACATGGCGGCGGGCTGCCGTGTGAGTATTCGGAGTTGCCGATGTGCCGCGGTGTACGCAACCTGGTAATGCTCCAGCGGGTCGCCCTCCGTCGCGTCTGCGGCTTTCGGCAGTTCGTCGGGAATATCGCACCCGCGACGGCGCAGGATTTTCTCGGCTTGCTTCCGAAGCTCGCGCAGTTCGTCCCGCCGTTTCTCGCAGCGCCGCTTGTATCGATCGAGTTCCTTTTTGGGCTGATCCTTTACCTGATTGAACGTATCCTCGGCGTCGCGACGAGCAGCCTGATACCGGCGTTTCGCTCTGTCCAATTCGTCCTCGTAGTCTTCCTTGGCCTCCTTCTCGAACTTCTCCCCCTCTTGCACGACCGCGTAGCTGGTCGATTCGTAGTTGAATATCGTCTTCTCACGCTTCTTCTGGTATTCTGTGCGGAGCTTGGTGATTTCCTCTTCAAACTCGGCATTCAGATTGTCCCGCTTTGCCCTGTATTGCTCCATCACCTGTTCGTCGCGGGCTTCGTGCTCCTTGTCGATATCAACTTCTCCAGCAGCCCGCTCCTTGACGCGCACCGCGAGGTCGCTCAGCAATTTTCGTTGTTGCTCGACGAGTGTATTTCCCATGGTTACCGTCCTTGATCTCCCTCCAGGTCCTTCTCCGCTTGCTCGATCACACCCCTAAGCTCATGGACGGCAGCCGCTGCCAAGGTGATCTGTGGCGGCAAGGTCTGCAGGAAGTTCTTTTCGAAATCCTGACTCGCCTTGTCGTTCCAGTGCGTCTTCAGTTCCAGCCATTTTTCCCTCAGCTTCGCCGTCGATCGCTTCATGCGACCCATTCCGGTGACCAAATCACAGCATTTCATGGTTCATTCTCTTCTGGAGTGTCCGAGGAAGATTCCGCGCCCGTATTTCCCGGGCCCGCCTCGGAAGGAGCCGCCCTTTCGGTGTACTTGTCCAACGCCACGGCCATTCGCTCCAACGCCGCGACTCCGCGAGGCAAGTCGGCGTCCAAGAAATTGGCCAATCTCCCCAATCGACCTTCAAACTCATCGGCCCGCTGCCTTAATTCGACACGCCATTTCCGTATCGCTCGCACCTTCTGCTCTGCGTTCCGCAACCGGCGTTTGGCAGCCTCGTAGGCAAGTTTCTTCTCGTAGTTCGATCGCCTGTCGTCGGCCCCGATCGATGTTTCGGCGCGCGACAGATCAGACCTCGCCTGGACCAGTGCATCCGACGCGTTGCGGACTTCCTGCGGCCAGTAACGCGCACGATCGTGCTCCAACCAGTCGATGGCACGGCGCATTTCCAGCAGCAGTTGCGTGATTGCGTCTCGCAACTCCGCTTCGTATTCCTGCAGCGCGACTTTGAAATGCCGCACCGCATCGGTCGACGTTATTTTGGCCGAGCCGCCCATACTAGGATTGCAGGTATTCGTCGATGTGATCTGCTTTACGCAGCAAGTAAGGCACGTGCCGATCGTTATTGTCTAGAAAACGGCCAATCAACTTCATGCCCTGTTCGAATTGTTCAAGGAACTTCCTGTGCTCCTGGTCGCGCCAACTGGCGCCCAACGCAGTCAATTGATTCGACAACGACCTGGCTCGGTCGCGCACGTCGTTGTTAAACTTCTTCAGACTCCGGGCGAACTCCCTTAGGTCGTCCGGGTCGACTACCGCTTGCGGCATGGTAGACTCCTTTTGGTAGTCATTCCGGGGATCTCGTACGCATCAAAGACGACGGATGTGAAAACCCCCATCGACGTTGATTCGATCGCCCGTGGTGAAGGGAAAAGCATCCGACGTTAAGGCCACAACGGCTTTGGCGACGTCTTGCGGCGTTCCCCAGCGGCGGATGGGCGTCAAGCCATCGGCAATCAACTTGTCGTATTTCTCTGTCACCGGGGCCGTCATATCGCTGGCAACGACACCGGGACAGACCTCGTAGACGCGGATATTCTCTTCGGCCAATCGGTCGGCCAGCAGCAGTGTCATCATGCCCATGGCCGCTTTCGCCATGCAGTAGTCCGCACGATTCGTGCTGACAGTGTATGCTGAGATCGACGAGACGTTGATGATTGTGCCCCTGGGAATCTCGCCTGCCTTGATGGCCGAGATCATCCGATTGGCCGCGGTTTGAGCCAAGAAAAACGGACCCTTCAGGTTCGTCGCGAATACCAACTCCCAGCTCTCCTCCGTCGCGTCCAACAAGTCCTTGCGCCCCTGGGACGTAATGCCGGCGTTATTGACCAGCACGTCCAGACGGCCAAAATGCTCGTACGTCTGGTCGATCAGACCGGCTCGGTCGTCGCGAGACCCAACATCCCCACGCACGGCGACGGCTCGCCCACCGTGGGATTCGATCTCCGCGACCACCTGCTCGGCGGAATCGGGGCTGCGGAAGTAGTTAACAACGACGGCGTGGCCGTTCTTGGCTAATCCCAGCGCGATTCCGCGTCCTATCCCGCGCGACGATCCCGTTATCAGAGAAACCGGCATATCGATCATGTGATCTCCCCTGCGTCGTATTTGTCCGACGGCATCACAGTTGTACACAGCTCTAAGTATACATGAGGTCGGTTCTTGACGACAATCCGCTTGCCGCTATGGCGAGTTGGCAGTAGGAGTCGCGAGCGGAGCGGAATGCGCATGCCAAAGGCAAGGGCATCGAGAAAGCCTAGCGCCGGGCTGCCGAAGTCCTAGAAGAAATCGTTGCACAACTGTTCAACGTGACATTAGGCCGACCGTCGCCTCTGCGGCGTCGCCAGCAGATCTCGAATCATCACGGCGATTTGCCAGGCAGCGTCTGAAGGAAAGTGCCTTTCGAGGGCGGTCGACAGCAGTTGCCGACGCCCGGCGTCGGCCAGCAACGGATCGAGGACTCGCATCCATTCCTCCTCCCGGTCCGTTCGTTCGACCAGAGCACACGCGCCGTGCCTCTGCAACATCTTTGCGTTTGCCAACTGCTGCCCACCCGACCGACGATCGGCCGACGCCAAGACCACCGGAAGCCCCGCCGCGGTCACGTCCGCGAACGTGTCAGACGACGCGTCGGCAATGGCCAGGTCGACCCGATCGAGCATCGCTGGAAGGTGATGGATATGCGATGTGGCCACGGCATCGATGCGGAATCTGCGGTACAGCCCTTTGACGGTTCGGACTTCCATGGCATTCGTGTGGTGAACCACTCGCCAACTGTCGAGGCGATTCTGAAGTCGGTCAAGCGCCCGTGGGAGCACTGCATCCAGTTGGTGGTTGCCCTGGCGGTCACTGAGGATCAGCAGCCGCTTGAATGGCTTCGTCTTCCTCGCGTCTCGCCGCCGAAACCTGTCGGCATAAGAAAGGCGGTTCGACGCCGGCAAGGGAACGCCTGTAACGCGCACTGGGCCGCCGGGCGAGCGGATATACTGACGAGCTTCCTCGTATCCCAGGCAAACCAGGTCTGCATGCGACGCAAGATAGCGGGTGGCCCGACAGGGAATCGCGTCGCAATCCAGTACGACCAGCGGCAATCCGAGCGCCACAGCCGCTCGCCCCACGCGTTCGCCAATCTCGCCACCAACGCTCACGACCGCCGATGCTCCGGCTTGTTTCAACAAACGCCGTTCCGCGGCGAAACGTGAAAGACGGCTCAGCAGACCGGGCTTCCGGGCTGTGTCGCCGGGCAAGCCGACAACGCGGTATTTGTGCCCACCACGCGCAACGCGGCGGTATTCCCGTACGCTTCCCGACCCGGCCAGGGTCAAACGTGAATTGGCCAACAATCCGCGGAGTTCGTCGGCCACCGCCAATCCAGGCGTAAGCGCACCGGAGGCTCCCCCGCCTGCGATCACGATATTGACAGTGCCGAATGAAATCATGACTTTCTCCGCGCGAAATACGCCCACAACAGCCATTCACAATTGGTTTGAAGCACAAACACGCCTCGAAGTTCCCGTCTACTTGTCTCCCAACCCGGCGAATCCGCAGGCAAAGCCGGAGTTCGCGCTTCAGCGTGTCTTCGAGGACACGCTAAAGCGTGAACTCCAACATGGCCCACCCTACGAAGACGCCTATGTGTAGTACGCGTTCTCCCTTCTATTGGTTCTGTCAGTAGCCCTGCTGCAACATGTCGTTTTCTGCCAACAACACGTTGCTGTTTGTAAACATTCCCGCTGCCCGGATGTCGCCGAACCGCGATGATTCACAAAGTACGGCTGCCAAAGTGTTTGCGTCGTTCGGCCACCTGATCGAATCGACGCCGTCTGGACTCTGGCACGGCGATTGCCTATGGAATCGGCCGTGTGCACTTTTTCCCATGGCCCTATCACGTAAGTTCGACGCAGCACTAGGGAGTCCAACACATGAGACGAGCAGCGATTTGTCTGGTTACGCTTTGCATGTTCGGTTTTGTCGGTTTTTCGGATGCTTCAGCGGCCGATGACGCAGCCACCGAAGAACTCCCGGCGGCCCTGAAGGCGCTGGAAGTGACTGATGCGGAAGTTCTGTCCGAAGAGCAGGCTCAGGAAGTGCGAGGCGAAGGGTTGTTCTGGGTCGGCGGAGGGGTATACGTCCACAATTACGTGGCCCACGGGGTGGTTTACATGGAGAGTTACCAACCCATCGTCGTCAGTATCGTGCTAACCCCTTACTATTTCGGCATCAACGTCACTCACTAGAAAACAAGTGACGGCCGGCGACGGCGCGTTCTCAAAACGTAACCTACACTAACAACGAGACGTTGGTTGCTGTTTACCCGTGCTGTCGTTGTTAGTTTGCAAAGGAAGTCACGATGAGAAACGCTGTTGTCTGTATTGCCGTATTTGCTATTGCTTTCATGGTCTTGGTCAGCAGTCCGCTGCAGGCCGCCGAGCCCGCGGGTGCTGTCGCCGGTAAGGCTGCAACCGCGGAATTGCCTCTCGCTTTGAGGGCCATCGGCGCTGACGAATCGCAAGTACTCGATTCGCGAGAAGCCGATCACGTTCGCGGCCAATGGTGGATCTCGATTCCGCGGGCGACTGGCGACATCTTCTACCAAGGTATTGGCAGCGGATTCGTCCTGAATCTCTACACCCAAAGCGAATCCTACCCACCTTACATGGTGGGTCTGCGGATTTCGATCGGGCAATAAGATCAAATTCAGGCTCGCCTGCACGTGGTGCAGAAGGCCGCACGATACACGCAACGAACGAGCGCGGAAGACACCGGTCTACCGCGCACGTTTCTTTTCGCGCCATGCGTCACCATCGTCAGAACTGATCGAACGTGCTGACGAATCGGAGATTCCATCGACGCATCTGCCGGGCCGCCGCGTGATCGACCCGATCGCCACATTCGCGACAATCGTGGCGACATGTCCCGCGATTCCGTATCGGCTTCCTCTCCAAACCGGCTCGCGTTCGTCTCCACGCATACGTCCGGTCGATTCCCTACAACCGGATGACGGGTTCGGGGGGCTTACCGCTGTTTTAGCAGTCTTTGCGCAAATTCCACGTCTGAAAAGCAATTCGCACATGCGTTCGCGTGGCGTCGATATCAAATGCACATGTGAATCGGTTTTTCATGGAGGGCGTCCCAATACACCCTTTCAACACCGCAAAGGAACGCGCAATGAAAACCTCCCTCCTCACGGCCACCGGATGCCTGGCTGTCGTGACGCTTGTAGCCGCCGGCGCGCGTGCGCAGTCGTATCAGCCAGACCACTGGGACGGCTATCGCAACGGCGCGTCGAACTCCTCCACTTCGTACGGAAGCTCGTATGCCCAAGGCAACATGTACGGCACGCCGCAGGGTAACTCGCCGGGTACGGCCTACGGCAACCCGTACGCCGACCCGTACGGGAGTTCGTACAATACCCGTCAAAACGATCCGTACGGCACGGCGCAAAGCAATCCGTATGGTGCGGGCTATGGCCAGCCCAACCGAGGCTACTATCAAGCACCGGCCGCGAGGCCCGGCCATTCCATGACGTCCGGTCCGACCGGCCCGGCGCAGCCGAATGCTCCACAACCGGAGGCCGCACCGCACATCATGCATCCGGGCTACGGCAGTGTCGCGGACAGTTATGACGGATCGTGCGGTGTTGCAGGTGATTGTGACCCAAGCCAGACAAAACCCGTCCAGTGGATGGTCGCCGCTGATCTCATGTTCATGACGCGAGTGCCTGGCAACACCTACGCGTTGTTGAAGGTCCCCAGCCCGACGCCGCCGCCGCCCTTCTCGCACGAGACAGTGGCGTTGGACGTTGCGGATTTCGACTTCGATTACGAGCCGGGTTGGCGCATCTCAGCCTCGCGCATGGTATGCGATGGATGGGGCGTCGAAGCCGGGTTCTTCGGCATGACGGATGGTTGGGACTACGGCACCACGATGGATGGCATATTGGAGCTGCAGGGCCCCGGTTGGTCGGTCGGTTCCAACCCGGACCAGCTTCCTGCTCCCACGCCGGTGCACTTTCGAGTGCAAAATACATCCGAGTTCTACAGCGGCGAACTGAACGTCGTTCGCGGCATCTGCGATTGGGCCACGTTGCGTATGGGCGTGCGATACATCGAGTTCAACGATCGGCTTGAGGTGGACGAGTTATATACACCGCTTTACAACCTCCTGATCTCTACAACCGATAACAACTTGATCGGCACTCAAATCGGCGCCGACTTCAAGCTGTTTGAGTTGAAGGGAGGCGGCGGCATTCTTGGGGGCCATCGTGGCCATGCTGGTGGATACGGCTTGGCACACGGCGCCTCCTGCGGATGCGACGCGTGCTGTGCTCAGCCCTGCTGCCGTTTTCGGCTGAATGCGATGTTCAATTGCGGCGTGTTCTACAACCACGTCAAGCACGATCCGTACTCCGCGTTCATCGGGCCTCCGCTGCTCAGCGAGGCGAACGAAGTCGCCTTGCTCGGCGAAGCGGGATTGACCGCCAAATACCGCTTGACCGACCACGTGGCCATTCGAGGCGGCTACCACATCTTGGCGCTACACGGAGTGGCCCTGGCGCCCGACCAGATTGCGACCAGCGACGTCGTAACCGAGACCACAAGCACAAAGATGGGTTCGCTGATCTCGCACGGAGCCACGCTTGGTGTTGAGGTGTTCTGGTAAACGTTCGCCGTAGCGGCGGCGATTGAGATAGAGTTGAGAGGCAGCGGTCGAGAGAATCTCGGCCGTTTGGCCTTTCTTGGAGGCTTCCGTCAGTGGCCTATGCGGATCCGTCGTGTTCGCGGGTCCAATTCCGGAACGATCGTTACCTGGTCGATACGGGCAGCCATTTCAATGTCTCGTTCGAGACCGATTTCTACAAGTCTCCTTCCACCTCGTGTCTCGCGCAAGATCGCCGCCAGTATGCCCGAGTCAGACGACTCCAGATCCAAGCCGATCCAAGCGTCAGCCGCGATCGCGGCCTGATCGTTCAGCAGGCAATTCCCGGCGCGATGGCCCGCGACTCGCTCGATGATCGCACCGGCCAGCAGCACGTCCTCGCGCGTGATCTCGCCGCGCGTGCCCGCGCAAAGCAGTTCCGTTACGGGCGCTTCCGCCAACTCAGCGACCAGCGCCGAGAGATTGGCGAACGCGCCGATCAGGGTCCGCTCGGCCAGTCGACACTGCATCATCGCCTTCGTACCGTTGGTCGTGGTGAAGACGATGCACTGCCCCTTGATCTTCTCGGGGATGTAGTCACTCGGCGAGTTTGCCAGATCGAAACCATCGATGGGCAATCCACCGCGTTCGCCACCAAGCAAGACAGGTTCTTTCTCTCGTCGAGCGGTTTCCCGTGCGTCCTCGACAGTCAGGCAAGGTATCACCGCCTTTGCACCGGAGGCCAGCGCGTACGTAATGGTCGTTGTGGCCCGCAGCACGTCGATAACCACGACCGTCTTTCCCGCCAGTACGTCGGGAGACGTTTGCGAAGCCAGAAAATGGACGTTGATACGTTTGGTCATTGCCCGGTGGATGCCCTGGGAAACGCAGGAGTTGAACTTACGAACGTCGCGTAGTAGTCTGTCACGGTGTGCGGTGTTGCCTCTCGTTCTGTTTCGAGCAAGGAGTCAAGAACCATGATCCAGTCCTCGCCCATCTCCAAACTGATTCTCTTCGCGTCCGTCTTCGCTTTCGTCGTCGGTGCAGTGCATGCCGCCGACCAGCAGGCAAAACCGAAGAAGAAACGTCGCCCGCCCAACCCTGCCATGAAATCGATCGCGGACGATCCCAACCTGCCCCGAGTGCTGCTGATCGGCGATTCGATATCAATTGGCTACACAGTACCCGTGCGCCAATTGTTGGCCGGGAAAGCCAACGTCCATCGTCCTCCGGCCAACTGTGGCCCGACGACTCGCGGCCTGGAGAGCATCGACGCGTGGCTCGGCGACGGACGTTGGGACGTCATTCACTTTAACTGGGGACTGCACGATCTGAAATACATGGGACCCACCGGCAGGAATCTGGCCGATCCGGATACGTCGGACAGCCATCAGCAAGTGCCTATCGAGCAATACGAGGCAAACCTGCGCAAACTGGTCGAACGAATGCAACGGACCGATGCGACGCTGATCTGGTGTTCTACCACCCCTGTACCCAAAGGCGCAAAGGGACGCGTCGTGGGCGACGCCGCGAAGTACAACGAGGTCGCCGCCAAAATCGCCAAGGAATCAGGAATAGCGGTCGACGATCTCTACGGCTTCGCCAGACCCCGGCTCGCTGAGATCCAGATGCCGGCCAACGTGCACTTCACTCCTTCTGGATCAAAAGAGCTTGCCAAACAGGTAGTGGCATCTATCAATGCGGCCCTGAAGTCGCGTTAATTCAAAGCAGGCAACTGGAGTTTCAATTCCGCCACGAAACGGAGCGACCGATCGCTCAAATCTTCGTTAATATGGGTTTTGATTCATCGAAACCGTGAATTCTATTCGCCAAAAAACGGTTCTAGTGCAGGGCGGTGGACGCTCACTTCTCGCAATGATACCGGCTGGGAGACGTCATTACCCCAATTGGGCCAGACCGGTAAGTCCAACCTACAATTGAGCATGGACTCCGCCGCGCGAAGAATGGGCGGCGTGTGAGAAGCGGTCCCGATCGAGTGACGTGATGACACCTGCAACAAACCTAACCTTGGCCTTGGGAATCGTGGCGGGCCTGCTTGTGCTGCTCTACCCCCGTGGCGGTCTCGTTTGGAGATGGTCACGTGGGCGCGCCGCAGCCCAGCGGGTTCTCGTAGAAGACTCTCTGAAACACTTCCATGATTGCGAGTACGCGCAGTTCCCGGTGACCGTGTCGAGCCTGGCCGGTGTGTTGGAGATTGGCCGAGATGAGGCAGCGCGTCTGGCGGCCCGCTTGGGTGAAATGGGGCTCGTAATACGGAATGGTCGCGGGTTTCGATTGACGTCCGAGGGACGCAGCTACGCGCTGCGCGTCATTCGTAGTCACCGTCTTTGGGAACGGTATCTCGCCGATAGGACAGGGTTTGCCGAGGCGGAATGGCACCGTGAGGCCGACCTCAAAGAACACACGATGACGACCGAGCAGGCCGACGTTCTGTCGTCCGAGTTGGGAAACCCCACATACGATCCGCATGGAGCCCCGATTCCGACCGCCGATGGCGAGATGCCTACGCGGCGGGGAGTTTCACTTTCGTCCCTAAAACCCGGCGTGACTGCCAGGATTATCCACGTCGAGGACGAACCGGATGCGGTTTACGCTCAGATCGTTGCCGCGCGGCTCCATCTGGGTGTGGTTGTCCAAGTGCTGGAGAGCACACCCGATCGTATGCGGATCGAGGCGGAGCTGCAGGAGCATGTGCTCGCGCCGGTTGTGGCGGCAAACCTGACTGTCGAACCGATCGACGACGCCGTGGAGGCAACGTCTGGAGATGGCCGTCTTTCGGAGGTGCCCGTAGGCCAGCAAGCTACCGTGGTGGATATCTCGCCGGCCTGTGTGGGCGTCGAGCGACGCCGGTTGTTGGACTTGGGCATTATTCCCGGAACGGTCGTGCAGGCGGAGTTGGAAAGCGCGGGAGGTGATCCGGTCGCCTATCGTATTCGAGGTGCCATGATCGCCTTGCGTCGAGAGCAGGCAGATCTAATACGAGTCAGGTCCTTCGAGCAAGCAGCGGCAACCTAGATCCACACGTGGGGCACGCTTCCATCGTGCCGAGGCACGTTGGAAGCGTGCCCCACAAAAGCTAGAAGTCAACATAAATTCAAATGAACGTCTTGATAAACGCCCCGAGCAAGACTTCCCCAACGCACAACACTGCGCAACTGGTCCGCATGGGCGTCAATGTGGAATCGTCGGAGTACGTCATAGCCCTTGCAGGCAACCCGAACACGGGCAAGAGCACCGTCTTCAACTCGCTGACCGGTTTGCGCCAGCACACCGGCAACTGGCCGGGCAAGACGGTAACGCGGGCCGAGGGTGGATTTATCTACGACGGACGAAGCTACAAACTGGTGGACCTGCCCGGTACGTACTCGCTGCTGGCGACGAGCGTGGATGAGGAAATTGCCCGCGATTTCATTCTGTTCGGCCAACCGGACGTCACGGTCGTTGTTGTCGACGCCTGCCGGCTCGAACGAAATCTGAATCTCGCCCTCCAAGTGCTGGAAATCACCGATCGCGTGGTGGTGTGCTTGAATCTGATGGACGAGGCGGAGCGAAAGCACTTGAGCATAGACGCCGAGCGACTTTCGGACGAACTGGGCGTGCCCGTTATTCCAACATCGGCCCGATACAAGAAGGGATTGGGCGATCTGTTGCGAACCGTCGACGAGGTCGCGACGGGCCGCAGGCAATGCAAACCGCATCGTGTGGGCGGGCAGACCTTCCAGCTCAGGCGTGTTGTCGAGGAGTTGTCGGAAGCGGTCGACAAGGCTTTTCCGGGACTTCCCAACGCAAATTGGGTATCGCTCCGACTGTTGGATAGCGATGAACGCGTCATTCAGGCGGTGCAGTCCGGCGAACTGGGTGACATCACGCACGAACGCGTCGTCGAACGCGAGTCGCCCGACTCGCAAATCGGCCGCGACGCGATACCTAACGGAAATGCTGCTACCTCGCTTTTGGCAAAAGGCGAGGAACTCCGTTGGCAAGCAGGCCCGGAGTTTCACCAGTCGCTGGTCGAAGGAATCTATACCGAAGCCGCCAGAATCGCGGATCACGCGGTCAGCCGCGATTCAGAAAGGCCGCAGGCAGACTGGGACCGGAAACTGGATCGGCTTTTGACCAGCCGGTGGACGGGATTCCCCATCATGATCGGCATGCTGGCCGCGGTGTTATGGATCACGGTTGCCGGTGCCAACGTTCCGTCGTCGTGGCTGTTTTCGTTGCTGATCGAAACGATCCACCCGGCGTTGAAATCTGCTGCGGCTTACATCCACATGCCGTGGTGGCTGGATGGCTTGTTGATCGACGGTGTGTATCTGGCCACCGCCTGGGTGGTCAGCGTCATGTTGCCGCCGATGGCCATCTTCTTCCCGCTGTTTACGCTGCTGGAAGATTTCGGCTACCTGCCTCGCGTCGCCTTTAATCTGGACAAGACCTTTCGGCGATGCGGCGCTCACGGCAAGCAGGCGTTGACCATGTGCATGGGCTTTGGCTGCAATGCGGCCGGCGTCGTTGCGACGCGTGTAATCGACAGCCCGCGCGAACGACTGATCGCCATCATCACCAACAACTTTTCGCTGTGTAATGGACGTTGGCCGACGCAGATCCTGATTGCCACGATCTTCCTCGGGGCCCTTGTCCCCACGTACTTGTCCGGGCTCGTGTCGGCGGTGGCCGTGGTGGGCGTTGCGTTGCTGGGCATCTTCGCCATGT
>JADHUC010000280.1 GCA_016784735.1 Pirellulaceae bacterium
CCCACTGTAGCTGAAGTTATCGAACAAATCAACCGTGAACTACGGTACTTCAGCCTGAATATGGGTTAAATATCAGAAACCAAGGAAAAAGTCAATCTGCCAAATATCGATGCAGAACTTCTGGGTCGGGGCACTAGCCAAGTATAAACGCTACACCGATCGGGCAGTTGCCCTGCTGGAACAAGCCGTTGACTGCGGCTACGATTTCTCCAACACTGACCTCGACGCGCTACGCGATCACCCCAGCTTTCCGGGGTTGCTACATCAAGCCAAGTTGGACCGACGTTACGCGGTTGTCCGGCGGCCGAGCGCGGAATTTGAGGCCAAAGACCTGCACGGTTTGCCGCCTCAGGAACACCGCAACCGCTGTCACGAACTCTTCATGGAAGGCTACCGGCCCGTAGCGATTTCCGTCGTCTCGATTGGAGAAGATCAACCGCCAACCACGGCTTCCGTATGGCATCGTCCTTTGGTGGCCGAAGAGTCGCTGGAAGAGCTTGCCAAGCGTCAGGCGAACGCGGCAATTGGCTTAATGCGGAAGGGGATTAGCGAGCGCGTATGGGCACTGTTGCAGCATCAGCCCGAACCCCGTCTGCGGAGTCGGCTGATCCACAGGTTCAGTCCCGCTGGAGTTGACGCCCAAACCATTGCGGACCGTCTACGGCGCGAAAGCGACGTTTCCGCCCGGAGGGCATTGATCCTGGCGCTGGGTGAGTATCAAGGTCTCACCGCTGCCCACCGCCAAAAACTGACGGATACACTGTGCGATTTGTACAGGAACCATCCTGACGCCGGGATTCACGGAGCCAGTGAGTGGTTATTGCGAAGTTGGGGCAAGACAGAGGAAATCGAGAAGATTGAGCGTGATCTGGCCACGGGCCAGATCGAGGGCGGACGGCAGTGGTATCTCACCAAGCGGGGTCAAACGCTTGTCGTTTTGCCCGGACCGGTAGAGTTCCTCATGGGCTCGCCGGGCACCGAGAAAGACCGATCAGTAACACACACGAGGCACATTCCACGAAGCTTTGCGATTGCCACCAAGGAAGTGACGGTGGGTGAATTTCAGTTATTCTCAAAAGAGCTTCACCAAGCCACCGCGCCGAAACGACTGTGCCCGCTGTCTGGGGTTACGTGGTACAGAGCGGTGGCCTACTGTCGCTGGCTGAGCGAGCAAGAGGGGATTCCGGAGGCGCAAATGTGCTATCCCCCCATTGAGGAGATTGAGAAGAACCAGAATCTTGTGTGGTTTCTGCCCGAGGGCTACTTGCGCCGCACAGGATATCGGTTGCCGACGGAGGCGGAATGGGAGTACGCATGCCGAGCTGGCGCGTTGACTAGCCGCTGCTATGGTGGAGCCGACAAGTTGCTGGGCGAGTATGCTTGGTATCGCGACACGTCGAATGGGCGTACCTGGCCAGTGGGCACTCTGAAGCCGAACGACTTTGGGCTGTTTGATATGTACGGAAACGTTTGGGAATGGTGTCAGGATATCTACTATGAACACTACACCGTTGGACACGCAACACCACAGGATGGGAGTCATCACATAATCCGTGGTGAGACGAGACTCATGACAGCCGAAGATGTCGCATCAGACATAATGGTAACCAATGACGAAAGCCGCGTGTTGCGCGGAGGAGCGTTCACCGATGGTGCGGCTAGAGTGCGTTCAGCCTATCGCTACTACATGCCCCCGGCTCCTAAGTACAGCAGCATTGGTTTCCGTGTGGCGAGGACTTGGCCCTGAGCATTTTGCCCAAATGGTGACGGGCCGACGGGGCTATGCTGCCTTCCAGAGATCCTCCGCCGTGAACCGGATGGTACACTCATGAGCAAGAATCGGTCCTTTCTTGGGACACTCGATAGGGACCAGTTCGCCGTACCTTATCCAGGCGAGATTCTCGCCCGCTTGTGACTACGAGAGCTGAGCTGATAGCCGTTTTTGAATCAGCGCTGAGTCTGGCCTAACGGGAGAGGGACTAGACGATGAGTTTCCAATCCGTCCTACTTACGTGCAAACTCACTTCCGCCGTGGTGCCCTGGCAACCAACTCTGCCATCTGAGAGAATGCACCTGGAAATGATTGGATGTCCGCAAGGCGTAGCTCGAAAATGGGAGACAATTCATGTTCCGTATGCTGATGATTCTGTGTGCTCTGTCAATCACGACAAACGCGACCATCGCCGTTGCCGAGGAAGCCTCCAAAGGCAAGGTCACCACGAAGGTCTACTTCGATGTCCAAATCGACGGCGTCAAGGCGGGCCGCATCGTGATGGGGCTGTTCGGAGACGACGTCCCCAAGACGGCGGAGAACTTCCGGGCCCTTTGCACGGGCGAGAAAGGGAATGGCAGATCGGGAAAGCCGCTTCACTTCAAAGGCAGCAAATTCCATCGCGTCATCACGGAATTCATGCTCCAGGGAGGCGATTTTACTCGAGGTAACGGAACTGGAGGTGAAAGCATCTACGGCGAGCGCTTCGCCGATGAGAATTTCAAGTTGACGCACGACGGCCCCGGCGTGCTAAGCATGGCAAACGCCGGCCCGAACACCAACGGCTCTCAGTTCTTCATCACCACCATCAAGACCCCATGGTTGGACCGCAAGCACGTCGTGTTCGGCCGAGTGCTCGAGGGGATGGACGTCGTCAAGGCGATCGAAGCCCAGGGATCCCGCAACGGCAGGACGGCCAAACCGATCGAAATCGTCGACTCCGGCGAGATCAAGGAGAAACCGGGGGACTCCGCGACACCTCCGAAATGATCGTGGGGAAGAGACATCTATACAATACGCTCCTCGAAACCAAGTCGTCGAGAGAGTAGTCTGTGCGATCTGCCGAGCGGCAGGTGGCGAAACCGGTCTGACGGAGAACATACTGTGACTAAGTCGAGAATATTGAAATTGAGTGTTTCGTTGCTTCTCGTTTTGACTGTGGCACCGCTGGTGACGGATGCCAATGAAACGACCGCGTCGAAAGACAAGAAGAAGATCGTTCTAGTGGCCGGTCCGCGAAGCCACAGCTACGGAAGTCATGAACACAATGCAGGCTGTCTGCTACTAGCCGATGCGCTGCGACAGAGCGATCTGAGTGTCGAGACTGTCGTGTACCAAAACGGCTGGCCAAAACATACGGACGCGTTGGACGGCGCTGATACGATCATTGTCTTTTCCGATGGAGCCGGTCGCCATCCCGCCATCCCGCACCTGGACCAAATCGACAAGTTGGCCAAAACCGGAATCGGAATTGGCATGATCCACTTTGCCGTTGAGGTACCTAAGGGGCAGGCAGGGGACCATTTCCTCGATTGGATTGGTGGTTACTTCGAACTTGATTGGTCGGTCAACCCTCACTGGACCGCGAAGTTTGCCAAGTTTCCAGAACATCCTGTGACGCGTGGACTGACACCGTTCGAGATCGACGACGAGTGGTACTACCATATGCGATTCCGCGAAGGCATGCAGGGCGTCACTCCGGTTCTTTCCGCTGTAGCGTCGCCAAGCACCGTCCGTCGCGATGGCGGTCGTAGCGGAAACCCCGCCGTTCGCAAGTCTGCTGAAGCTGGCCAGCCACAGCATCTCTGCTGGGTGACCGAACGAGCCGACGGCGGGCGGGGATTCGGCTTCACCGGCGGACACTGGCACTGGAATTGGGCCAATGACAACTTTCGCAAAGTCGTTCTCAACGCCATCGTGTGGTCAGCCGGGATGGAAGTCCCTAGCGGCGGCGTTTCGTCAAAAACGCCGAGTATCGCTGAGTTGAAAACCAATCTGGATGAAGCAGAACCCGCCAACTTCAATGACGATCAAATTCGGAAACTACTTGACCAATGGCAATGATCGCCGTCACCGAGGGCTTTGAGGCAGTCTCGAAGCCCAGGAATTTGTAATGAATCCGGCGGCGTCAGGCTTTGTGGACTGTCGCCGACGTATCCGACAACCCGGCGGTGGCGTTTCGCGTGTCGACGATCAACCGTGCATGTTTGACGACGAACTCCCAGTCATACGCCGAATGATCTGTCGCTATCAGGATACAGTCTTGCGACGCAAGGTACTCCGCGGTCAGCGGCTCGCTGGCCAGACGCGGCACGTCGTAGTGTCTCATGGAGGGCAGGACAGGGATATGTGGGTCGTTGTAGCTGACGACGGCTCCGCGTTTCTGAAGTAGATCCATTAGCTTGAATGAGGGGCTTTCTCGCGGGTCGTCCACATCTTTCTTGTACGCCACGCCCAGAATACCGATCCTGCTGCCTCGGGTCGGTTTGCCCACCTCGTTCAACGCTTCGGCGACCTTTTCCACGACGTAGTGCGGCATGCTGGAGTTTATTTCGCCAGCCAATTCGATGAACCGTGTTGGCATTTCGTGACGGCGGGCGAGCCAACTCAGGTAGAATGGATCAATGGGGATGCAGTGGCCGCCGAGCCCCGGGCCAGGATAGAAAGCCTGGAATCCGAATGGTTTGGTCTTGGCCGCGTCGATGACCTCCCAGATGTCGATGCCGAGCCGAGCGAAAAGCACTTTCAACTCGTTGACCATGGCGATGTTGACCGAGCGGTACGTGTTTTCCACGATCTTGCACGCTTCAGCTACTTCGCAACTGGCGACTGGCACCGTTTCGACGACGGCGTGCGAGTAAAGGGCGACGGCAAGGTCGCGGCTGACCGGATCGATGCCGCCGACGACTTTCGGTATCTTGCTGGCCGAGAAGTCGGGGTTGCCGGGATCTTCCCGTTCCGGGCTGTAAGCCACGAAGAAGTCTGTGCCGACTTCCAGTCCCGATTCTTTAAGAACCGGCAGGATAACGTCACGCGTGGTTCCTGGATACGTCGTGCTCTCCAGCACGACAAGCTGCCCAGGTCGCAGCGACTTGACGATATGTCGTGCCGTCGACTCGACGTAGGCGAGATCCGGGTCGCGGCTTTCGTTTAGGGGCGTCGGGACACAGATCAGCAGCGCATCCGAGTCGGCCAGGCGGCTCATGTCGGCCGTTGCCGTGAATCGCTTGTCGGCAAGCCATCCACTGATCCACTCTGAAGGGATGTGCTCGATGTAGCTCTCGCCGGCCAGCAGCCGGTCGACCTTGCCTTGATCGACGTCATAGCCGATGCACTCGAATCCGGCTTTGACGAAAGCTTGCACCAATGGCAGGCCCACGTATCCCAAACCGATGACGCCGACTTTGGCCGTCTTCTGAGTAATCTTCTGTCTTAGATCGTCGCTGGTTTCGGGCATTTGGGTTTCCGTTATTGTGAGCTTGGAGCATAGCCGAACGCTGCCAAGTCGCTTTTCTCACTCGGCGGCCGGTTCGGATGATTGCTTACCGCGTTGGGGCCCTGCCCCTGATCCGCTCTCTGGATTTGGGGGGGAGAGTCATTTTGGCGCAGCATTGTAGTTGCACCGTCCTGTTCGATTCTAGCTCGACTGGCGGTCTGAAGCAGTTGTCGCAGATTCTTGTCATCCGGCTGCCGACTCAGGCACCACTGAAGCTCGCGTACAGCTTCGTCGTACTGGCCACTCCTCAGCAGGATCCCAGCCAGATTCCGGTGTTTTCCAAAATCGCCGGGCGCCTGTGCGACCGCCCTTCGAGCACAGTCGGCAGCTCGCTCGATGTCGCCTACGAATTCGTGGATGCCGCGGGCCTGGTCCCATAAGCCGGCGGCAGCGACCCCCCGCTCGGTTTCTGCCTCTTGTTCAAGCAAGACCACGTATTTGCTGCCCGTGTATCGCGCCTCTTCCACGCGATTGTTCTTTCGATAGTGCGAATACAGGTTCACCAAACCCGCCAGATCCGGTTCGAAGTGCTTCAGGAAATCATCGGGGTGAGTCTGCGGGGCCAACATTTCGATGATCCGAGACTGTTGTTCGGGATCTTGATGGAACGCGCGTTTCCAAAAATCGAGTGCTTCTTCAGTGTCACCGGCCAGCATGGCTTCTTTACCGGCAGCGAACAGAACCGACCCATCGTGGGGGCGAACGCGGAGCCCCTGAGCCACGTAGGCGTGCTTCCGCTCAGGCGAGTTACTGTCGAGGAACGCCAATTCTGCCAGGTACACATACGCTTCGCCCTGAAGCGGACAGAGCCGCAGCCCTCGTTTCGCATGAACGATCGCCTTGTCCAGATAGGTGCGATTCTTGCCGAGGACAACAGAGAGCCACTCATTCTGAGCTTCGCGCGAGCCGAATGGTGAAGCCAATGCGGCATCACGGATTTGAGACAATGGCATGGGGTTCTCGCTCCGCTGCTGCTCGATGGCGAACAGCCGCAGGTAGATGCCGGCCAGGCGGACGTTGGCCCGCGCGTTGTAGGGATCACGGCCGAGCAGTTCCTCCAGATGCCTTCTCATCGCGGGCACCGACTCCTGCACCGTTTCGTCGTGAAACGAGATGCCTCGTGTCGTCCGAGCCAGCTTGAAATAGGCGTCCCAATGAGGTGCGGACAGCGCCGGCGGAATTCGATTGGCAAGCATGATGCCGACCGCACCGAACAGAACAGCGGCGCCTGCGATCCAAGTGAAGCGGGGCATTTGGGATTCTTCGTTGCGAACAAACAGACGCTGGCAAACGCGCGCCAACGGACGGAAGAAGCTGACGAGGGTCGGCTGGGAGCTAGTTCTCTCGTTCTTCGCGGCAATCTGAAAAAGACGACAGGCGCACGCCGCTACGATGATCGTCAGCGACATGCACGCCGGGATATACCAGACGAAATCCCCGAACGAATGGACCATGCTGGCTGCTAGCCCCGCAAGCAGCGCCGCTGCGCACGCTGCCGCGTCGGTGGCGCTGGGTGCCGAGGATCCCTGTCGTTTGGCTCCTTTTCTTCGCTTCTCCTTCGACTCACGGCCCTCGACTCTCGCCTTCTCGGCCGCGACCCTCGATGCTCGACTTTCGCCCGTCGCCCCGCAAGTCACCAGCGTCCGGATGCACCAGAAAAACGCGAGGCCGGCAGCGGCCAACATGAGCGTCAGTCCAGGAAAGCCTGTTTCGAGCAGCAGGTGTAAGTACCCGTTTTCACCGTGAGTGAACGCGACGTCGAAATGTTTGTCCAAGTACGTCCGGTAGACCTCTGCATGACTGCCTACACCCGTACCGGTAAGGGCGAAGCGAGGGATCGCTTTCGTGTGGGCGGCCCAAAGCGCCTTTCGCCCATGGGAAAGCTCCTCCAGCGATCGCGAATCCCGCAGCGTCGAGAGCCTCTTCGCCAGTGGCTCGTAGCCATGGATTGCCAGGGCCCCAATCAGCAACGTCGCCAATCCGGCGATGGCAACCAGGGACTTCCTGCCCAAAAGCCGTTTTCGCACAAGAACGATCAGACAGATGACTGCCGCCGTGAACATGGCAATCACGCCACCCCGAGAAAACGTGAGCAGACCAGCCAGAGCGACCAGCCCCAACCCTATCGCAAGCGACTGCTTGCCCATGTCTCCCCATTTGTGGCCGCGCCCACCGATGCCAAAGGACTGGCGTTTGTCTTCGCGTGACGCCCACCGTCTCCGCAGCCACCAGATCAACGGGCCGATTCCGAGGGCGAGGAAATGAGCGAAATGGTTCTGGTTCTGGAATGTGCCCTTCACCACACGGGCCGTATCGCGTGATGGATGCTCGTAGATCCAGAGGAACTTGCCGTTGCCAAGCAGGAACTGAGCCAGTCCCAGGACGGCCATGCAGACCGCAGCAAGCGCCAGCCAACGCATCAGACGTTCGATGTCGCGGAATTCGCGGATGCGTTGCACCACCACAAGGAAGAGCATGGCGTGTGCTAGAAATGTAACAAAACCGCCACGCGTTGCCTGCGGCGTCAGGGTTAGCTCGTTCCACGTGCCCATCTGGGCTGCCGATTCCGTTTGCGAGAACCAAAGGGGCAAGAGGTCGCCGATTTCAGGCGAAATCTGCAATAACAGCGTTTGTGGCAGCGGGATTAACTGCAGCAGTATGACCAGGACGCCACCTAGCAGTATCAGCTCGGCACCAGACCATCGCCATCGTGCGTCACTGGCCATGCACTGACGCGCGGCCCAACAAACCGCCGTAAAGCAGACGATCGCGACATAGACTAGGCGGCCAACGTCGTAACGCCCACCCATGAACAGAGGAGCGAGGAAGATGACTCCGGCCAGTCCCACGTCCACCAGACGCAGTAAGAACCGCGACATTGCATCTTCCGAGGCATGTGATGGGCGGCTGCGGGCGGTTGCACTTGTCGTCGCCTGGGTTCGAGCGGCCTTCTGCGGCACGTGCGGACCTTCTTTCATTTTGTTTCTCGCACGACTGGAGATTGAGTCCTGCAGTGGGAATTGTCCACCACGGTGGGAGCGAGAGGATGGGCGGCACCCACCCAACATCTCTTGCGCCGCCACGATGCGGCTGTTGCGCAAGGGCTTGGCCAGAAAGGGGGAGAGCCTACAGTCTTCGGATACCATGAGCAATAGAGAATCCCGGTCAACGATACGCTAGCATCAAGCGGATATGAGATGCGACAGACGAACTACGGCGACGTTGGCACTTGACGGTGCGTCGGGTATCCTGAGTGTGACGCTTGAAGTGAGGCGTCCACGAAAAAGACCAATCGGCACGGAAGCTCGTGCAACCGACTGGCCAGTCGAGACGAACTAAGGAGATCTCGTGATGAGGTTTTTCTCTGGCGCAACACGACTCGCATTCGGGTTTGTCTTCTCGCTTTTCGTGGCATGTGAGGGGCAGCCGATGGACGGAATGACGGACGCCGAGTCACAGTCGCTCGGGAAAGCTGCGGAGCGCATCAAGCCGCTTCACCAGACGAAAACAAAGCCCGCGCCGGGCGATTGGCTTGCCGCGCATCGCGAGAAGGGGCAGACGTTCGACGAGTATCAAGAATCCAAACCGATGCGCCCCAACGCGGTTCGGACCACGGTCTACATTCAGCCGATTGGCGATTTCGATGACACACAGAAAGGCTTGGTGCGGGAAACCGTCGAGTTGATGTCCCGCTTCTACGGACTTCCCACCAAGAAGCTCGATCCGCTCAGTCTGGACATCATCCCACAGGACGCTCGCCGAGTTCATCCAGTGTGGGGCGACAAACAAATCCTTACCACTTACGTCTTGCAGGACGTACTCAAGCCACGCCGGCCGAAGGACGCCGCGGCTACGCTGGCTCTCACCACCAGCGATCTATGGCCCGGCGAGGGCTGGAATTTTGTTTTCGGCCAGGCCAGCCTGCAGGACAGGATCGGCGTGTGGTCGTTGTACCGCTACGGAACCACCGAGGGCGGCGAAGAAGAAATCAACAAGTTTCGTCGCCGAATGTACAAAGTGGCGTTGCACGAAACCGGCCACATGTTCGGCATTCGCCACTGTATAGCCTACGAGTGTGCCATGAACGGCTCGAATCACCGCGCCGAAATGGACGGACGCCCCATGTGGTTCTGTCCCGAGTGCGTGCAGAAAGTCTGGTGGGGCTGCGACGTCGAACCCGTCGACCGGTACCGAGCGCTGGCCGAATTCGCCGACGCGTTCGACTTGGAGCCCGAGCGAGTGTACTGGGATAGTTGCCGAAAGCGAGTGACGCCGTAAGTACCAGCGAAGAAATTTCCGCGCGGAATAGAAACCCGGTTTTTCACAAAAACCGGGTTTCTGTCATCGGTCCAATCTCCGAAAACTTGTGGTGAGGTACTTAGACAGAACTCACTCCAGCGTTGGCAACACTATCTCACCCCGAGCTTGGGCCACGGCGTCCTCGTAAGAACCGTAGAATTCGCAGTTGCAGTCCAGCCAAAGCGTCAGCCGGTGATGGTCCTCGGCCGAGAGTTTCACGCCGTGGTGCTTCTCGTCCATGTACTTCATTAATTCCGAGGCCCTCGCACCGAACTTGCCGGGGATTGTGCGGCTTCCGCCATGGACTCCCGTGTTGATCGAGCCGTTGGACACGTGGAAGTAGAAGCCGTACTTGTCGGCCAAGCTCGCGTACGACCGGGTCCAGCCGTTCGGGCCATCTAACGTGCCGGCCAAGTCCAGCGCCTTCTTCTCCTTGTGACAGTCAACGCAATTGCGGTCCAACACCGGCTGAACCAGCCGGACGTAGTTGAACGGATTGGAACCATCCACATCGGGTTGAATCTTCGAAGGCGGCCGGCTGAGGGCCAACGACAGACGCTCCGGGCGGTTGGGTGGCTCGTGCTTGCGCTCGTGGCAGCCCTGGCAAGTCAGCTTCTCGCCCGGATGTACATACGTGAGCGAACGCATCGACTGCACGGCGGTACCATGCTGGTCGATTGCTTGGAAATAGATCGGCTTGTTCACCGGGGCCTCGAAGTAAACGCTGCCGTCCGCTTCGACCGGGACGGTGCCCAGCACGGCGCGAGCGTTCGTCTGGTTGGCCACGCCGATCCGCGGTTGGTTGGGTGGGTTGGTCGATTTGGGCAAGAGCTGTATGATTCGCAACGCTTCAATCTCGGTGCCCTCAGGCCACTCGAAGTCGGCGTCGTAGATATTCATTACGGCCACGGTCGCAGGCCGATCCTTGTGGGCATCTTCGGCTGCTTGGGACGTTTCCGACGGAATCACCGGCGGGGTCGGTCGCCACTGGAATGGGATGGGACTCAAGCAGGAAATCGTCGGATCGCGATAGATCAGCTCTTTGTTGCCAAAGCGGTCGATCCAGTAGATGCCCCGATTGTTGACCTTTGGATCATAGACGCACAGGTAGTCATCTTCGCTAAGCGGCCATGGCGTTCCGTAGACCATGTACTGCTTGATCGGCCGGCCTTCCGACTCCGGAAATGGCACCTCAGGAGTCAAACGCGTCAGTTGCGACATGGCACCGTCGTCCTCGATTCGATGGTCGATCAAGAAAAGCGAACCGAATGCATGACCGTGATGAGATCCCGTAGAGGCCACGAACTTGTTCGAGTCGGGAATCGCGCGAATGCTCATCTCCATCCACGGCCGGTTCTCGCGCCGCGTGGGATAGTTGCCGTGGAAACTGCGCGGGTCGCGGCCATCGGGGTAGCTGGTCCAGATGTGATGCGCGATGTTCGTATCGCGGTCGATGTAATCCCACCGCGAGTAGACGATCAGCCCATCGTTGGTCACGCTGGGATGCCACTCGTGCGTCTCGTGGAAGCTCAGACAGATGATGTCGCTGCCGTCCGGCCGCATCGAGAACATCGTGTAGACCGGGCAATTCCGGCCACATCGCAGAAACCCACCGCGCCGCTCGGAGATAAACACGATGCGTCCGTTCGGAAGGAAGCAGGGGTCGAAATCGTCCCACGATCCGTCGGTCAACTGGACCAGCCCTGTGCCATCCGCATTGACTTTGAAGATGTGGTAGCTGCACTCGGGCGACCATTCATAGGCCGTGGCGCCCTTGTACTTGGGCCACGTTTTCGCTTCGGTGTAGGCGAACAGGATCGTCTTGCCGTCGAACGAGAGTTCCGGCGAGAGGAAGCACCCGCCTTCGAGCTTCTGGCCGGCCAGCCGACCGTTCTCGACAACTGAGTTTGCCAGCAGGTTGACCAGCTTCGGATTCGGGCCAAACGGATCCTCCAACGCAAACAGCCCTCCTCCCGGTCTTCCATTGCAGCCGTAGTACTGGTCGCACATGTGAAACACGCCGGTCGAGTCGTGCCGCTTGATGAACAGCATGCGGTCGATGTCGAGCAGCGGGTTGGCGAATGCGATTCGCCGATTCAGCCCGCAAGCATCGAAGTAGATTTCTCGTTGGGCCGACTCGGGTACCTTGTTGGCTGTTTCCATCTCCAATAACCGGGCGTCGAGTTTCGCCAATTCCGCGGCCAGCGGCTGGAGCTGTTTCACATCGGCTTTCGGCTCCAATCGCGTGGCCAGCGCCTTTGCGCGATCGACGAGGGCTCGCGTGTGAGCCAGCGTGAATCCGCCTTCCGAGACGACCGGTGCCGGTTTGGATACCAGCGGTATGTAGCCCATCCGTGTCGCCTCACCGTCGTTCATCGTGCCCGCGCGCGAGTACTGGCTCACGCTGATCTGATCTGCCGGTTTTTTCAAGGCGATGTTCTTCGCCGGATCATCCGCTGCGTAGACTTCGATTTCGTCTAGGGCGAACGAGCAATTTCCGGTGATCGCCACTCGGACGACCCTGGCCGTGACTTCCCGATCATCGAAACGGACCACAAGCGGTTTTTGTACCACGCCGCCAAAGGGCGTACCGTCGTGCTGGTAGACTTGCGTGAATTCCTTGCAGGCGTCGTCGCCATCGCTACCGGCCACGAGGACTTGGATCTTGGAAACGCGAGTCAGACGCGAGTCACATCGGTTGTACACCTCGACGCGGTCCAGGTGGTACTCCTTGCCCAAATCGACCTGCCACCACGGGTCTTTCTGGCCGCTGGCAACGTGAAAGCCCCACAGCCCATTCTTGACTCCATCACATCCTCCGGCGGCATCCTGAGCGGTCGTTACTGCCGGGGCACCCGCCGCAGTGGCCGGCAAATGATCCCCGGCGGCAAAACGGCGATCCCGGTCGACCCAATCGGCCTCGACCAGCTTTTCGAGCGACGCGCCGACATCAATCGCCGCTGGCGATTGGACGTCGGCAGGATTGTTGGCGCTCTCGTCTTTGGCTGTTGACGCCGTGGATAGAAACAGCAAGCCAGCCGCGGTAGCGATTACAAATGCACAGAAGAAACGCTGTCGTTGGGTGTACATGGGGCACCTCGTGTGAAAAAGAGGAACGGCTTTCGCCCAAGCGGACGATGCTGTCCGGCACTCCGTTGTCGTGGAATCCGGCGGAACTCCCATTCTTGGGGCCTCAGCCCTGGTACCGTCTGTTTCGCCATTGTATTCGCTGATAGTATGAATTGGTACATCGTTCACAGAAATATTCTGTGCTATCTTGAGAAGGTCTGTGGTCAGGAATACTCGTGGCAGGAAGACGGGAGAAGAGGAATATTCCTGCCTGCTTCCTGCTTCGGTCCTGGGAGAAAATACTCTGAGGCCGGATGCATCCACAGATGTCTTAGATCAACGAAGAAGGGGCGTGCCATGTACGCGAAGGAATCTCGATGGCTGACCAACTTGTGCGTCTGCGTTTCACTTGTGGTCATTCAATTCACGATCGGGGCAGTCTTGCGCGCGGACGACTGGCCTCAATGGCTAGGCCCACGACGCGATAGTGTTTGGCGGGAAACAGGGATCTTGGAGCGATTCCCCGAGGGCGGCCCAGAGGTCAAGTGGCGGACGAAGGTGGCTGGCGGGTTCGCAGGGCCGGCCGTTGCCGACGGTCGCGTATTCGTCCCGGATTACGTCACAACAGGAGACAGAACGCCAAATTTCGACAAACGAAGCAAACTCGAAGGCATCGAGCGAGTATTGTGCTTTGCGGCTGCGAACGGCACGTTGCTGTGGAAGCACGAGTATCCGTGCCCGTACGAAATCTCCTATCCGGCTGGCCCCCGAGTCACGCCCACGGTCGACGACGCAAGACTGTATGCGCTGGGCGCAGAAGGCAACCTGTTTTGTTTGAATGTCGAAGACGGGTCGGTGATCTGGTCGAAGGATTTCAAGAAGGACTCCGGCGCGAAGACACCATTCTGGGGCTATTCCGGTCATCCGCTTGTCGACGGCGAGCGGTTGATCTGTGTCGTCGGAGGCGAGGGTAGCGTTGCTATGGCATTCGACAAACACACGGGAAAGGAACTGTGGCGGTCTTTGTCGGCCAAAGAGCAAGGATACTCCGCACCGACGATCATCGAAGCCGCCGGGACGCGTCAACTGCTGATCTGGCATGCCGAGGCGATCAATAGCCTGGATCCCGAGACGGGGCGATTGTATTGGTCCGTGCCGCTCGAGGCCAATTGGGGAATGGCGATCGCCACGCCGCGACAACTTGGCAATTATCTGTTTGTCGGCGGCATCATCAACAAGGCAGTGCTCTTGAAACTGGGCGAGGACAAACCGTCGGCCGAAGTCGTTTGGGAGGCGAAGAAAGGCAGGGGCATCGGTCCGGTCAACAGTCCTCCGTTTCTGGAGAACGGCTTCATGTACGGCGTGGACCGCTACGGCGATCTGCGCTGTGTGCGCCTGAGCGACGGCGAGCAAGTTTGGTCGACCAACGAACCAACCACGGGCGGCCGTCGGGCCAACTCCGCCACCTCGTTCCTGATCAAGCACCGCGACCGCTTCTTCATTACCAACGAGATGGGAGACCTGATCATCGCTCGCCTCAGCCCGGACGGCTACGACGAGATCAGCCGATGCCATTTGCTGGACCCGACCGGGGTCTCTTTCGGACGCGATATCGTTTGGAGTCATCCCGCAATGGCCAACCGCTGCGTGTTTGCCAGGAACGACAAGGAACTGGTCTGCGTATCGCTCGCGGCCGAGTGAAACGAGTTCGAATGATGACGTCGGTTTTCGATTTGGACCGAATTCAAGCCGAAACGTTCGTCGACGAGATCAAGTTTCGCGCCGAACTGCCGTCGACAAACGATTTAGCTTTGACAATGGCAAGAGACGAAGATGTTCGCCTTCCACTGCTCGTGCTGGCCGAGCGGCAAACGTGCGGACGTGGCAGAGGAACAAACCGTTGGTGGTCGGCCGACGGAGCGTTGACGTTCTCACTGGTCCTGGACATCACTTCGAGTTCGCTGGGGGCCGAACGCCTGCCGCAAATCTCGTTGACCAGCGCACTGTCCGTCTGTGAAGCACTGCAGCATTTGGAGCCGACACTCGATGTCGGCTTGAAATGGCCCAACGACATCTACGTCCAACAGAGAAAGATCTGTGGAATTCTGATCGAAGTCCCGTCGCGGCCGACTGGCAGAATGGTTGTCGGCGTCGGGCTCAACGTCAACAACTCGCTGGCCGATGCCCCGGAAGAGCTTTGCCATTCGGCCATCTCCCTCTGCGATGCGACGGGCCACAACGCTGATCTCGACGACGTGCTGATCGCCATTCTCCGCGTGTTCTCGGGTCATTTGCGGTTACTGGAAGCCAATCCAAAACGTCTGCAGGCGAGATGGCAAGAGCTTTCTATCCTGACCGGATGCACCGTCCTCCTTGACGTCGGCCGGCAGGAGGTACGAGGCGTATGTCAAGGGATCGACGCTGACGGAGGTCTCTTGTTGAAAACCGATCAGGGTGTCCAACGGATTCTCTCGGGAGTGATCCGGGAATTCCGATAACCGCGCCAAGACGGGGAGGCTGTTTCATTGGCGATCCTACTCCGCCTCGCCCTTCCTCGCTGACACTTTGTTGATCTTGGCGCCCTTCTCACACGAATTGTGGACTGCCCCTGGGACGTGCTGGAGTCGCGTGCGAGCTGGACTGACACACGTGCCCGACGGTGGTTTGGATTGACGGAGCGTCCATTATCTACTATTAAACGATTCCAGCTAAATCATGGCTCTCCGAGTGCGTCTGCATCCTCTAAGTAGGGAGACATAAATGTCTGGGGAATTGCCGCCAACGGTTCCGAGATTTCCGCTCCAGACTATTCGGGCGATGGACGAACTCGCACGCGAGTTTCGACGAGTGCTGCGTGATCACGCGGTCCGCTTGTCTTCGCCTTCCGGCGATGCTAGCCTGGTCACCCCCGAATTGGTCGCCCGAGCATTGCCGTTGGCCTGCGGCGAGCTACTGCATGAAGAGGAGATGGCTGACGAGAGAGGGTTGGATGGCCAAAAACCGCGAGCCGCATGACGCTGAAAATCAGCGCGATGACGAAACGCGTACCGTGATTGGCGACGCAGAGCATGCGATAACCAACGCGGCTGGCGACGCCAGCGACGAAATCCGCGAATTCCTTTTCCGAAAGTTCACGTCGCTCGACGAAGGCGGGTTTCTCCCCGCTCATCTTGCCGAAGGTATCTTACGCTCAGCACTCACACTCATCGGCCCTAAAGGCAAATACGCCATGGAAAAGGGACGATTCTGGCAGCTTCTGGATCGACATTGCCCGTTTTCGCCGTTGGATGCTGACGAGGAGAATCGATCGCAGCTCGAGGGCCAAATCGAGGCTCTGCTCAGGGCAGCGGAACGTGAAGTGTTCGAAGATGGTTTCGACAGTACCGTGTCTCTGGAGCTACAACGTCTGCTGCTCAAGCATGGGGACACGACCGTGGAGATCGTCGCCGACTTCGTTCTAGGGGAGCGAGTTGGGGCGGACGTGGCGGCCGAGGTCTTGCGTTGTTTTGGCGAGGTGGAGCATGCGGCTACCTTCAACGCGCGTCAACGTCTGCTCGAACGAGGTTTGACCTGCACTTCTCACTTGGCTCGCGATGGGGCCGTTCTTGGGCTTGCCGATCTGTGTGACGGACGCTCGGTCCCCGCACTTGAGGCTGCCGCCGCCGTCGAAAAGCACGATCGCCTCCGCGGAAACATGGTCGAGCTCATTAAGAGACTAAAGGAACTCCGCCCATGACGTTTGTGCTGCGAGTCGTCAGGCAGGCGCGCTGGGACTGGCCCGCAGAATGTGACTGGTTGCCAGAGGGGGATTTGCCGGCTGACCCGCTAGTGCCCCGTCCCAATAGCCCTGCAACGGGTTTCGGCAATTTGGCTTTTCTTGATGGGTCATGGGGCATCACCGCGGCTAGTTCCACTCCGCAACGAATTCCTCGAAGTGAGTCCACGCATTGAGGGCTCGTTT
>JADHUC010000281.1 GCA_016784735.1 Pirellulaceae bacterium
AACGTAACCTTACCCAAATCCATCGCCGACCGCGGCGTGCGTGTGTCCACTAGGAAGAAACTCGTCGATGAACGCAAAACCAAATAGAATCAAACGACTTACGTTCTCTTCCCGTGTGACCTCATAATGGAAGATTCGCCAGAACGTCGCGACGAAGTCGCGAGACTGTTATTTCCGTCCGATGTCGGCCACGGACGCGCAACGAAGACCGTTGCGCCGTCGACGGACTTGGAATTGCTGTCGGGCCTGTTGGAAGCCCGGAGGGGCGACCGGACAGTAGGCGCGGTGTGGGGGCGATCATGGGCCGATGGCGTGGCCGAAGTCGTGCCGCCCTGGATCGGTCCAGACGAATCGGACGATACGGCGCATCTGCTGCTACGGAAACTGGATGAGCACCTGGCCGCTAGTAACATGCGTGTTGCCTTTGCCTACGTGCCCAACGACGATTCCAGTTCGCTGACATCGTTCACCGAGAACGGATACCAGCAAGTTGGCGAAATGTTGGTGATGGCATGCGCGGCCGACAACGACGGGAAAATGCCCGCAGATGACTCGCTGTCATTTCACCGCTATCAGCCATCCTGCCGACCACAAATGCGGGACTTGGTGGAGAGGACCCATAAGGGTTCGTTGGATTTTCCGACGCTGGACGGAATCCTTCGAGCCGACGACATCCTCGTTCGTTACGTCGACTCGGGCACGGAGCACTGGTGGTTCGTGCGCTCGGCCGATCGCGATGTCGGCTGTCTACTGCTGGCCGACCACCGGCAATACGACCAGTGCGAACTGGTGTACATGGGCTTGGTTCCCGAAGCAAGGGGAAACGGCTGGGGCCGCCGAATCGTCACGCACGCTCTGCGAGTTGCTCGAAAGATCGGGAAGCAAAAGGTAGTCCTGGGTGTGGATACAGGCAACGATCCGGCGATTGCCGTATATGCTTCGGTAGGATTCGTCGAGCAATACCTTAGAGGCGTGTTAATGAAACACTTCGGCTCAGTCTGACGCGGGCCCCGCAGGCTGCCCCACACAGACGTCTGCGACGTCCTCGTATCCGGGTGGGTCGAGCGTTGCCGCGGTCAGTCTTGGCGATCCAACTGGGGAAGACGTGCGTGGCACCATCGACGAGATCAAGGATCTCCGATGGGAGGTGCGTATTCTCTCTGGCGACCATCCGGAAGTAGTGGAGGCCGTTAGTGGCGGCGATTCTTATGCCGATTAGTTCGTTTACGGTTCTGGCTTTTGCCTACGCTTCGCCGACGTTCGGAGATCGTGCATGAGTGTTGTATACATTCTGCGCCCCGTCGCTGCGCTACTGGCCGCCGCCGCGATCGCGGCATTCATTTGGGCGGTACGCCGCGGGCAAATGGACGATCTGGACACGCCCGCTGTACGCATTCTGCACGACGAAGACGAATAGCCGGCTTTGGCGCTTTCGCAATGACAACTTTTCCACCGGAACTGGCTGTGGAAAACCGATCCACTTAGTTTCAACTCGCGATCAGACCTGTTAAGATTTGCCGAGGTTTTCGCGGTTGCCGGATGCGTCGCAAGAAAATTCTCGATTGCGACACGGAAAGGTTTGACAGCGATGCTAGCACGCGTACAATCGGCCTCCCTGTTAGTTGTCTATCACGAGCCCGCCAACCTGCGGCCACGGGTGGCGGAGTCCCGAAGAAGGAATCGCGCTGGCTTCGCTGATATCTGTTCGTGTGAGTCCGGCGGTCGCAATGGGTCCGCATTTCACGTACACCATCTCGGCGATAGCGGTTTGCGCAAAGGAAGCGTTTGGAAGTGACCAAGAACGATACGGACATCGTGTCGGCTTTGGAAGCCGCCTTGAGCGAACGAATCGGCAAGGACCGGTTCGAACTCTGGTTCGGTGGCGGCGTGCGCTTCCACATCGCTGGCCAGACGCTTCAAGTCCTTGCCCCCGACCAATTTGTGTTGGATCGCTTGCGAAACCAACTGAGGCGCGACCTGCAGGCCGTCTGCTCGGAATTGCGTTCCGGCCCAAATCGCATCGAGTTCCGTTTGGACCCCTCGCTTTCGCAGAACGGCAAATCATCGAAGCGACATCAGAAAGGACACGGGAAAGACGGGACAATCAAGTTTTCTGGGCGTCGATCGTCGGATAGTCACTCGGGGGCGACAAGCACGACTCGGCCTCTGGCCGGTCTTGACGAATTCGTTGTGGGCGACGGCAGCAACATTGCTTTCACCGGCGCCCAGACGGTGGTCAAGCGCCCGGGCAAGGTTTCGCCTTTGTTCGTGTATGGTCCCACAGGCACTGGGAAGACTCATTTGCTGGAGGGCATCGCCGCGGCCGCACGTCAGAGACGACGTATTCGGCGCGTCGTTATGCTGTCGGCCGAGCAGTTTACCAGTTCTTTTCTGGAGGGCCTGCGACGTAGCGGCTTGCCGAGTTTTCGCCGCAAGTATCGCGATGTCGAAATGCTGTTGATCGACGACGTGCAGTTCTTCTGCGGCAAACGCGCGACGATTGTCGAACTGCAGTACACGGTCGATTCGTTGCTCCGTCAGCGACGGCAATTGGTGCTGGCCGCGGATCGTTCGCCAGCCGAATTGAACGGTTTAGGAGCCGAGTTGATCGCACGGTTATCGGGCGGTTTGGTTTGTGGGCTCGAACAACCTGACGAGGAGACTCGCCTCGGGATCGTGCGTCGCATGGCGGCTGACGGCGACTTGTCGATACCGGACGAAGTGCTTCGTTTGATCGCGACACAGGTATCTGGTGACGCCCGGCAGTTGGCTGGGACACTGAACCGGTTGCGGGCCACGAGTGAAGCATTGAAGCAGGAGATTACGGTCGAGTTGGCTGAAACGGCACTGTCGGACATTTTCCGGACCACGCGTCGAATTGTCCGCTTGCCCGACATCGAAACCGCAGTGTGCGACGTGTTCGGAATCGACACGAAGAGTCTCCAGTCGACTCGCAAGTCGAAGTATTTCAGCCAGCCGCGGATGCTGGCCATGTGGCTGGCGCGCAAGTACACGCGAGCGGCTTTTTCAGAAATCGGCGAATACTTTGGCCGCCGCAGTCACAGCACGGTGATTTCCGCTCAGAAAAAGGTCAACGACTGGGTTGCCGACGGCGTCCAGATTCGACTAGGGCCTGCCGACTGCAAGGCCCAAGACGCAATTCGCCGTGTCGAAGCTCGTTTGCGAACAGGTTAGCACAGCAAGACGCTTGCAGCGCGAGTCTCCGTAGGGTGGGCCAAACGGACCAACCGAAGACGCTTCTGACGCATTAGAGACTCTTGCCACGGTCGCAACGTTCCGGAGCGTAATAACGCGAGTGCAGGCCCACCGAAATCCGCGCCCCATTTCCCAAAGACAGCATTCGATCGATGGAGAGCACAATCCGGTGGGCCTGCGCTCCGTCTTCTCGCCAGCAACGGTCTCCGCCCCCCCGCCGCGCGTCCACAGTATATTCACTTCCTGCCAATTGTCCGCTTGGCCCACCCTACCTGGCTACAGGCACGTTGGAAACGTGCCCCACGTCGGGCCATTTGTCTTGCCTGTCTCTCTTGTTAAGATGGTGGTTCCGTGTTTTGGATTAACCGTTTCTCTCCCCAAGTGGAGTTGCGCTTATGAGCACGCTGCTCGTTGCGATTGGTGCGTTTGTCGGTTACCTGGTGGCCTATCACACATATGGCCGTTGGTTGGCCAGGAAGATCTTCCGTCTTGATCCGAAGGCGGTTGTCCCCAGCATCGAATGTCGCGACGACATCGACTATTGCCCCACGCGCAAGCAGGTCATTTTCGGGCATCATTACACAAGTATCGCGGGCACGGGGCCTATCGTCGGCCCGGCCATCGCCGTGTTCTGGGGATGGCTACCGGCGCTGTTGTGGGTCATCTTTGGTGCGATCTTCATTGGCGCAGTGCACGATTTCGGGGCCCTGGTCGTATCGCTGCGGAACCGAGGCCAGACGGTGGGTGACGTCGCCGGCCGAATGATCGCGCCGCGCGTGAAGTACCTGTTCCTGACCATCCTGTTTTTTGCTCTCACATTGGTGTTGGCGGTTTTCGGACTGGTGATTGCCACGATCTTCCGGCTCTACCCGGAGTCCGTGCTGTCGGTCTGGTTTGCCATGCCGGTCGCGATTGCCATGGGGCTGTGGGTGCACAAATTCAATGGCAAACTGCTTATCCCCTCGTTGATGGCGTTGGGGCTGATGTATGCGGCCATCTACCTGGGAGTGTATCACTTCCCGTTTCCGAACGAGTGGCTGGCGCAGTTCGGCAATCCGATCGTGATCTGGACCATTATCCTGCTGGCGTACTGCTATATCGCCTCGGTTCTGCCGGTGTGGCTGCTGCTGCAGCCGCGTGATTACGTTAACAGCCATCAGCTCATCGTGGCGTTGGCCTTGCTGGTGGTTGGCGTGGCCGTGGCCGGTGTCACAAACCAGGCGGACATCAACAGTGCACCAGCGATCGTGCCGGCGGACGAACTGCCGCAGGGCGCTCCACCAATCCTGCCGTTCCTGTTTATCACAATCGCGTGCGGGGCCATCAGCGGCTTTCACTGTCTGGTGTCCAGCGGGACGACGAGCAAACAGTTGGCGAAAGAACCAGACGCTCACTACGTGGGCTACGGGTCCATGTTGATGGAAGGAGTGCTGGCCGTTTTGGTCATCTTGGCATGCTGTGCCGGCGTGGGGATGGGAAAGTACGTCAAGACCCCCGATCCCGGCTCCGCCACAGTCTCCAGGTATGTTGCTGAAACGAAGGTTGTGGATGGCATCGAGCAGCAACTGAAAGGCCGCGCAGCTTGGCGGACTCGCTACGATAACAGCAAGCCGTGGAAAGATTTCGGCCTGGGGACCAAGCTGGCGGCGTTTATCGAGGGAGGGGCCAATTTCCTGGGCGTGCTTGGGATTCCGCTGGAATTGGCCATTGGGATTATCGCCGTGCTGGTAGCGAGTTTTGCCGCGACTACCTTGGATACGGCGACGCGTTTGCACCGGTACGTCATTCAGGAACTGGCCGGGGCGATCCGGCTCGCGCCTATGACGAACAAGTTTGCCGCTACCGGTCTGGCCGTTGTACTGGGCGGCGTGATCGCCGTGATTCCCGCACCAGGCAAGGACATGGGCACCGGCGGCTTGATCCTGTGGCCCTTGTTTGGGGCAACCAACCAGTTGCTCGCGGGCCTGGCGTTTTTGGTCACGTTCTTCTACCTGTGGCGCCGAGGCAGGCCGGCGTGGTTCATCGCCATCCCCATGACCATGATGCTCGTCATGCCGCTGTGGGCCTTGTTGTGGCAGATGTTCTATCCTGAAACGGGCTGGGCGTTCACGGGCCAGTACATGCTGTTTGGAATCGGAATCGCCACCATGGCTCTGCAAGTCTGGATGGTCGTCGAGGCCCTGTTGATGATTCCGCGAGCCAAGGGGGTGTTGGAGGAGGCGTTACCTCCATTCGAGCCGCGGTCGGCGATGGCGGCCTCGGGTGGGCGATCGTGCTAGACAGCGGCACACGGTCTCTGGGAAAATGAACCTGGAGTGGACACACAGGGCTCTCGGGGTACAAGGGTACTCCTGGTTTGCGACGAACGCCGCGTGTGCATTCGCTTGATTCTCGAACAACGGTCAAAATGCTCGAGTCGGTCTCCGTGTCGACGGCGTGCGGTGGACTCTGGGTTTCTTGCCAGTTGAGGACATACGGATGAGGTATTCCCGACTATCGCTGAGACTGGTTCTTGTCTATGCCGTCTCGAACCTCACGCTGGCGATTGCCTACGTTCAGTTGGCCGCTGTGTGGCATAAAGATGAGATCGTAGACCAGGTCGAGAAGCGGCTGCACGATACGGCCGTGGTGCTGCGGAGCCACGTGGCGGAGTTGGTCGCAAACGGCGACCGGGACAGCCTTCAACGGCTAGTCAAGGAGTTGACGGTTCGGACCGCGGATCGGGGAGAGGCGATCCGAATTACGGTCGTCAACGGCGATGGCAAAGTTCTGGCCGATTCGCACGAAAGACCGGATCGCATGAAGAATCACCGCTTGCCGCCACCTTATGCTCGGCAAGAACTGGACGACGCGTGGGCGAAGGGTTTTGGCAAGGCGCAGCGGTACAGCATTACGTTAAAGATAAACATGTTCTACTTGGCGTTGCCGGTCGATAGCGGCGGCGACAGGGCGACCTTGGCGCGTGTGGCAGTGCCCGTGGAATCCATCGAGGAGCAAGTAAGCGCACTGACGCGAGTTCTTTGGGGATCAGCCGGCGTTGCGGGAGTCCTCGCGCTGGGACTGACCTTGGTCATCGGCGCTCGAATCATGAGGCCCCTTTCCGAATTGACGGCTGCCGCGGAAGCCGTTGCCGCCGGCCACTACGATCAGCAGATTCCTGTTGGTGGACGCGACGAGTTGGACACGCTTGCTCGGGCGGTGGATGACATGCGGCGAGCGCTGACGCGTCAAATGAGTGAACTTCGAGAGAACAGCCAGCGTTTGGAGACGGTGCTGAGCAGCATGGACGAAGGCGTACTGGCGGTGGACCCGGAACAGCGAGTCTTGTTCGCCAACCAGGCCGGCAGGACGTTACTGGGAATCGAGACGCCGGAAGTGGTCGAGCGGCCGTTGCTTGAAGTGACACGGCATTTGGCTGTTCGCGAAGCGGTAATCGCCGCGATGCACCAAGACCATCCGCACGAGGCGGAGTTCGAGACGACCGGGGTCAACCGGCGTCATCTGGCGCTGCGCGCCATTCAGTTGCCCGGCGATCCGTGCCCGGGAGTCGTGATTGTGCTATATGACATCACCAATGTTCGGAAGCTGGAGGACTTGCGGCGAGAATTCGCGGCCAACGTGTCGCACGAATTGAAGACACCGCTGTCCTCCATCAAAGCCTACGCCGAAACGCTGCGGCTGGGTGCGATCAACGACGCCGAAAACAACTTGGCTTTCGTCGGGCGGATCGAGGAACAGGCCGAGCGACTGCACCAACTGATCCTGGACCTGTTGCATCTGGCGCGCGTGGAGTCCGGCCAGGAAGCGTTCGACATCAGAGATGTGGCGTTGAACGAGGTTTTAGATCGCTGCCTTCCGGCATTCTGGGGACGAACCGAAGCGAAACAATTGCACGTGGCGGTCGAGCGGGAGGATGGACCGGTTCTGGCGAGAGCTGATGAGGAAGGAGTCGTCACGATCCTGGACAATCTGGTCAGTAACGCGATTCAATACACGCCCGAAGGAGGCGACGTAACGATCCGATGCCGGCAGGAGGAAGATGCCGCCGTCTTGGAAGTGGAGGACACGGGCATTGGCATTGCACCGGCCGATCAAGAACGAGTCTTCGAACGCTTCTATCGCGTGGACAAAGCGCGATCGTGCGAATTGGGGGGCACCGGACTCGGCTTGGCCATTGTCAAGCATCTGACGCAGGCCTTCGGCGGCGAAGTTGGCTTGGACAGCGAACTCGGTAAAGGCAGCACGTTCCGGATACGTTTACCACGGGCGGATAAATAGGATGGACTTTCTATGGCCGCTTGGCTTCTTCCTTCTTGACCGCCGTCGCGAGGTCAGCTCGAAACTCCTTCGGCTCGACGTATCCTCGGATGTACGCTAACACGCCGGCGCTCGGCGAGATGATCACCGTGGTTGGAAAACTGCGAACGCGAAGCTTCCGCACCAGTGGGGATCTACTTTCGGCAGCCACGCTGGCGGCGACGAAACTCTCTTCAATGTCCGAGACGACAGCCTGATCCGCAAACGTGTTCTTCTCCATTTTGCGGCAATAAACACAGTTGTCCATGCTCACGTACAGCAGAAGCGGCTTCTGCGCCGAATGAGCTGATCGCCAAGCCGATTCTGCATCCGTTTGCCAACTCACAGCGACGTGATCTTCTGCCGCCGATTGATGGACCAGAACAACGATTGAAAAAGTAAGTCCCAGTAACGACAGAACGCTCCTTCGCTTCACCACAATGACTCCTGACGTTGCATACAGAAATCGAGAAAAGGAGGACCAGCCAGTGACTGCGACGAGTGGAACAGGCAGCGAGCGAGAAAGACTTTGGCCACTGGTTGCCGAACCGATCGGATCAGTTATGGTTATCGGCGTACGTAGAAGGCGTCAGCGCGAGTAGTTTCACAGATTGCATTGATCAAGTCACCGAAGCATGTTAAGGCGTAACGGGCAAAACGATTGTGACGCCTTGCTGGGTGCGCCACCTTGTCGCTCTGTGACAGCCCAGCGGTTTGCCGCTGAAATGCAATCGACCGCAATGCAACGCAGTGGATCGCAAATAGCACGACTCTCTGCTCTTCGTTTGGATCATGTGCTCTATTGCGCTCGATTGCGGCGGGGTGCTGCATCACATTTTGTAGCGTGTACCAGACGTTGCGGCGCCTTGGCGAACTGCTCGTCGGTTGCCTGTAGATAGTGCATCTTGGCAACCTGAACTGAGTTACCGAGCCATGCGCAAACCACGTGGGAGCGACAACGTTCCTCCAGTTCCGTTTGACGGCTAGTCAGCAGATTCTGGAGTACTTCTGGCCACGCGTCCAAGCCTGCTTCTCGAATGATTGCCTCCATCCGCAACTGGACGTCTGCACGGAGCGTAATGAACAACCCTGGCTGGGTTCCGCGGTTGTCATTTTCACTTTACTTGTTTGCCTTGCCGTTGAAGGGATATGTGCAACGAGTCCATCCGCAAGGCCGGCTGCCACTTTATGGCCCGGAAAATACCCGTCGCCAGAATCTCCGAGTTCGCTCCGCGGAGATCGGAGGTAACTGTTCAAAGCAGTGGACAACCGACCAGTCATCGAGAAGATCGTTGCGCGGAATGTCCACATTTCTCGCCGGATTTCGATTAGTCCTAGTAGACAAGCTGGCCGCAGTGGATGGCGGGGTTTTTCGGCCCCATTGCGAGTATTGGGATAAGGAGTCGTTCACTTGGCATACTGTTTCTGGAAGAGGGGAAACCACGATTCGACTGCTTGGCACACCCCATTCCGTTCGGTTGCAGCCGACAGACGGGTATGAGGAGAACCGCTGGCGGATCAGTGAGGATCTACTTGGACGGTCGGTCAGAAACACTATTAAACGAGGGTGACAGAAGTGGACCTACCCACACTCTACTATCCCGATTCCGTGGAAGATCTCCTCACGCGCGAGACGGTGGGGAAGTTCATGCTGGGATTCACTGTTGGCATGGAGCGAATGGCGGTCGCTTTGGAGGATCGAACACGGCGTTACGATTTATTCGGGAATCCTCAAGACTATTGGTGTAAGTTCTGCCGAGCCTTTCGACGCAAATACGGATTCGAGGACGAATGTCACAAATGGGACGAATACGTCGCCAAAGTGTTGCTGGGCGATCTACCGGGGAAGCCTGGAGAGCGAGAGTCATTTCGGAAACCGTTTCCTTGCCATGCCGGCATGATCGATTTCGCTGAACTTATCCGTCTGGGCGGAAAACCGTTCGCTGTATTGCACGGAGGGCAAATAGTGCCGGGCACGGTTACTTGGTGGAAGGACGTGGACGCCCGCCTGGAAAAGTACATCCCCGATGGCAACGCGCGAACCGAATTGAGGCACCTCGCTGAGAGGGACAGGTCGGCTCGGGACAAAGGCTGGAAGGTGGGCAAACTGCACCAGCAATTTGTCGCCTTTGCCCGCGAACTAGAAACCCTTCTGAACAAGCTGTACAGCGAAAGGCGGCGTGCCTCTGAGGAATCCTTGCTCCATGCGTTGGCGAGTCGCCTCCTGGAAATTGACCTGACGGACTGGCAAGACTGGTGGGACAAGTTCGGCGAATTGATCGCGGCGGTGAAAACGGTTGCCGGTCTCGACAAGGTGGGGTGGTTTCTCGGCAGTGTGGAGAAGAGGTTTCACCTTCGCGACCAGATTGGGACGCGGGTGGGTTGGCGCGGTGCCGAACTCCGCGTAGGACCTTTTTGGGAAGCGATTCGGCACAAACCGGGGCTCATCGCAGGCACGGGCTGGCAAAAGCATTTCTCGGAGGCGTTGGCTTTGGATCAAGATTCGTTCTGTATGACTTTCCCAGCCGTGGTCTCCCAAGGCAGTCCGCCGCGAGATCTGCCTGCCATTCTTGTCGTGACCGGAAACCAGCGGGATGCAGAACATATCAGAGATTTCCTGCAACGACTCGGTGAGGAGATAAAGCGGGCTTTCATATTCGCCAGCAACGCAATGGAGAGTAGGAAAGCGACGGAGGAAGCCGGCAAGCTGGGGGCATATACGGGCCACGACATGAAATCGCCCCTCCATACGGCCATGCACGAGGCAGCCGCAATTCGATATCACCTCGTGCGCACGGAGAAGCTGGATCAGCCATTAGAGAAGAAGGTCACGAAACTCCAATACGCCCTTTCCGTGGCAAAGAAGAAGGCGACCCGACTGGAGCAGATGCCGATCAAGGAGATTGTCGTGGAGTGCGAATTTGAGGAGAAGGACATTATTCGTTTCATCGACCGGAGCATCTCGTTCGCCAATTCGCTTGACCCGGACCGCGACGTTACCGTGGAGTGGATCGAGCGACCGTCCGACCCTGTCATCGCGCGCGTGGATGAAGACTATTTCAACACCTGTCTGGATGCCGTGATGGACAATGCCGTCAAGTACTCCTTCAGTCGGACGCAGGTGCGGGTGTGGGGGCAAGCCAGAGAAAACCGATTTGAATTGCTCGTTAAGAACCTTGGCGTCGGCATACCGCCGGACAAACTTTTCACGATCTTCGAGTTTCACGAGCGCGCGGTGGTCAAAGACCCAAAGGTTGCGAAGCCGCGCGAGGGCAGTGGATTGGGGCTGCCTTTCAGCCGGCGGATCATTACGGCCCACGGAGGCACAATCTCCGTTGACAGCAAACCTTCCAAACCGTTGCCGCCTGATAAAGAAGACGATTTCGTCAATCACTTAGTGGTCGCGAGAATTGTAATACCTATCAAGAAAGGGATTGCGCATGGCGAACGGGGAACCTGAAAACGTCAAAGCTGATTTCGTGATGTTGTGGATAGAGGACCAACTGAGCGATTTTGTGGATGGTGTTCATGTGCTCGAGGAGGAGATTCGCGACAAGTTTGTCCGGGAGCCGAAGCGGATAACGGCACGAACCGTCGCAGAAGCCAAGGAAATGCTGGACAAGATGAAGGATTCTCCTCCCGACGTGATCCTGTTGGACTTGATGTTACCGCGAACACCTCAAGCACTTGAGGACAACCGAATCGACGGCAACGGTGGCTACCTGCTTTGGCACAACATCCGAAAAAACAAATGGGGAAAAAGGATGGCTGGCGTTCCTATCGTCATCGTGACTGCCCGCGGCAAACCTGAATACTATCCGGCAGTTGTGGCTGAACAGAGAACCGAATGGCTGTCGAAGCCCGCGGACCCTCACGAGATTAGCGAGGCGATTGACTCGCTTTGCGAAGTGTCGAGGGGCGCCAAATGAGCGACGAAATGCAGACACTTCAGCCCGGGGGCACTGTTAGTCTGGTTTACAGGCTTCTGAAGGACGTGGAGCGTCTGATTACGACCGACCAACTCAGTCTTGCCGACGCGTTGGAGAAGCTCAGGACGGACATCGGGTGTCAATTGGTTGCGCTGGTTTCGAGAAGGGACGACTCCGAGGGCAGACCATTGTGGGATGTGGCGCGATGGCGTCGTGGCAGATCAAGCCGGATCGAGCCAGATGCGTTGTTTGACAATCCGGCGTTTGTCGACCAGTTTGAGAAACTCGTAGCGTCGGCGGAGGACTTCGCCGATCCAATCGCATACAACGACGTGATTGTATCGCCGACAGCGTTGGACGGCCTGGAGGCACCGGAGAATTGGGAAGACCTGACGCAGGGCATCGCTGTAGGCGGAACCATCATTTGCCACGTCGGAGTGATACCGCTGGGGTATCAGAGAATCGGGCCCTGGAACTACGGCGAGACGTTCCTGGTCATGGTCGATGCGAAGGATGAGAAAGAGGAGGAAGGGTGCTCGCGCTGGTGGAATCCGCGGCTTCAGGTCCTCCCGTTTCTTTGCTACATCGCTGAGGTGAATGCCCATTTCTTTCGCAAACTATCATTCGACAAGCTGGCTGCGATCAAACGGCGTGAAGAGATCTGCTGCGGGCGCACGCTCGAGCAAACGGAGTATTTGCGAAGCTGCTGGCGATTGGCCCCTTTGCTTGACAGCGATGTGCCCGTTACGGTGGAAACGCTGGTGCTGATTCATAGCGCTTTGCCGGAATCGGGCACCGCCGATGTCAAGGGGCTACGAAAGCTTGTGAGTGATGCGTTCTCGGGACTTATGTCTTCCTTCTACTGCCTAGGGGATGGGCAGAGAGAACCGGATTCTGCGGTGGCCCGGCGCCGGAGAACAGAAGTCGAATGCATGATCGAGGCGACATGCCTCTGGTGGCAGGTTCAGGAGTGTTTGGCGCGGCGCCGGGCTGCAACGAGGGGCGAAGAGAGCGGGGATTCGGATTGGCCCAAAACGGTGCGCGCCCTTGCGGATAGCGTGAATTCGTTTCTCGCAAGACTCCCCAGCGTGTTGTGGCCCGAGACTGACGGTGAGTTGGACCTGAATGGGCGCCGTTTGGCGTCGTTTTTTCTCTGCAAACTGGTCGAATGGCGCAACGCGGGCAAGATACTACAGGCGACCCCGCTAGGCGGCGGATTTGGCGGGGCGGTCGAGACGTTGCTCTTCCTGGAGAGGCTCACCACGGTGGTCCGCTACGCGCTGGGTTGTTGCGAGCCCGACGCGACCGTATTGCGAGCGCTTCTTTGGCTGGTCAGCGAATTCGGGCATCAGGCCCTCGGTGTCGATCGACGGGTTGATTTGGAGAAACACCTGGGGTTGGCTGCCATGGAGCAGCCCGCATTGTACAGCCTCAAGGCGTTCTACCGGGATCACCTGACCCATGTGATTGAGGTTTGTCTTAGCGGCTGGCTCGTGATGGAGTCGAGACTCTCTGGTGGAGAGACCGTACTAAGTCGTGTAGGCGCTGCGATTCGTGGCTTGTCTGACGACGAAGTCCTACGCCAGTGGTTCGCCGCATCCCTCTTGCACGATGTGGGCTACGTGGTGGATGTCGGAAAGGGATGGACTGATTTGCTCCACCGTTTTGACGATCGCGTGTGCGAGGATCTGCGGAGGAGAGTCGACGCGGAAATCGGCAAGCTCACAGCCGAGGTGGTCTCATCGACGGAGTGGGGGTTCGACGATGATCAACAGCCGGGATTGGATCATGGCGCGGTTAGTGCCGTGCACGTACGGGAGATGTTGAAGGAAATCGGCTCAACGTCCCTTGCTGCGGAATACGGACATGCCCTCAAGGCCATCGCTCGTCACAATCATCCCGATCTTGAAATCAAGTTCGCTGATGAGCCGTTGAGCGCCGTGCTGGTGATTTGTGACGAACTACAGGAGTGGGACAGACCGTGGCTCGATTTAGATCGGGCGGGTCTGGCAATTTCTGTGGCGGTTTCTTTCGGCACGTCACAGTACTCGAATTGGCATCAACCACTGGTCTCCGTCAAGGCGAATATACGCTCGGCGTGGGACGAAGAGACCACGTGCCTCTTGTTCGAGACGGACAACAACGTGCTCGATTTTCGGCTGCAATACGGCCCCGACGCCCATCGCAACGATTCGTTGTTCAACATTTGGCTGGGGCGATCGAGTTCTTTGCAGCGGCTTGAAATCGACGACGCGGGTTTTGACATCCGCTATCGATTGATCAATGGCAACGAGTTGCCGGAATCTCTGACACGTCGGGATGGACGAGAGACGGCAATGGATCGTTTGTGGCGCCTCGTACGGGACGAACGCGTTTGGAGTCTCCAAGGGTGGATGCCAAGCGATCTGAATGACAGCTTGCCTGATCCCGGCTCTGGCCCAGTGGATCGTGGCGTACAATATGCCCATGATCTGAACGCCCAAACCGAGACGCTTGTTCTGAATGTGAAAGCACTCGGGACGGAGAAGCCTATGTCGGACGGCTTGAAGGAGTTCTTCGACAAATGGCGCCGGTGGCGATACGCGGTGGAAACTCAGGACCCGGATTTGTAGGACGGGGCAGACGAATCCGTCCGAGCGGCAACGAGGCTACGGACGACAAAGCCGGGAGTCTTATCTGCATTGGCAGCGCATGGCAACCATGCGCCACATTTGGCCGAACAAGAGAGCAATCCAGAGTTATTTGCGCTGGTTCCTCAAACCTCTTCCGATACTGACCCTGCAAGATTCTCAGCGTTTCGGGGCCATCGACCTGATCGATTCGCGCGTCACCGAGCGATTGCGGAGAGTGGCTCTTTGACGCGAGTTCGGAAGACTCGTACTTCTTTCGGATTCTCTCGAGTCTGAATGTCGTCACGATTAGATAGTATGCCTGCCCTTCTGGTTTCTGCTTTAGGAATACGCCCCAAAGAACGCGTAACCAAAGAAACACGAGAAGCCCACCAGTTGTGCAAGGTCTTCGTGATGCTAGCGCAGCAGAACAAAGAGCGAGGCAATTATGATGCCTGCTCCAGCACCGCCAATGGTAAGGACGAGATTCTTCATTGGCCAGTCTCAGCGCTCGCCACCACCCTACACACTAATTGTCCTCAAAGGCGAAACCGAACAGCCCCTGCGTCAGGGGCCGCCTTGAACACCGAGCTCGTGGACTGTATCGTCCAAATGTCGATCCTGAATGCTCTCGCTGGACTTGCCAAAGGCAAACAACGCCCCCTTCCTGTGGGACTCACCCTGACTCATCAACAAGCTATGGTGTTCCCCTCGGGCCTGTGTCCTTCTTCGTTGATTGCGTTTTGGCTGCGCTGCCTACCCAGCCTTTCTCACGTGAGCCCCAGAGAACGAAAGTGTCAAGCTTGTGCTCGGCGTCGGGCCGCCGACTGGCAAACCGCAGGGGCGTCACGAAGTCCGTCAGTAGATGCCATTCGTCGCCGCTTTGACTGCTGCCATCATGCCCGCCTCGGCCGCGTCGGGCAGGTCTAGCCAAGCGGCGATGACGGCGTCTAGATCGGGGGTGAAATCGCCATTTCGTGCACCAGATGCATTGGATTTTGCGGCGATCGGAAATCGCGTAGAATCTAGGTCGTTGTCGCGTAAGGTGGTTACATCAGACAAGTCGCGTCGCCCTGTGATACAATCGCCGAACACAACCACCGAATGACCACAAGGAGTGAACAGTGATGAGTCGATTTCTAATGACGTGTCCGCTGCTATTGGCGATCGTGTCAAACACTAGTGCGTTGCCACAAACGCTTCTCGCGGGTGAGCCCAATCCAGCGTTGCCGCCCGCGGGACACAATATCCACTTTCGAGGTAGCCTGAAGAACTGTCGCCTCCAGTTCGAAACCGGCAAGAGCGGGCACGTGGCGTTCATGGGCGGGTCGATAACGGAGATGAACGGCTACCGGCCGATGGTCTGTGAGTTTCTCCGTAAACGGTTCCCCAATACAGAATTCACGTTCACCGACGCTGGAATCTCTTCTACCTGTTCCACCACCGGTGCGTTCCGCTTGCAGACGGACGTCCTGTCACAGGGGCCGTTAGACCTGTTCTTCGTCGAATTTGCGGTCAACGACGACCAGGATGCGGGGCATGCGCGGCGCGAGTGCATTCGTGGCATGGAGGGCATCGTCCGGCACGTTCGCCAACATAATCCCCACGCGGATATCGTGATCGTTCACTTCACGAATCCTGGAATGGTCGAGACGATTCAGAATGGCGATACGCCCGTCTCCAGCGGCAGTCACGAAGAAGTGGCGGAGCACTACGACGTGTCTTCAATCGACTTGGCACGGGAAGTGGCCGAACGCATCGCCGAGGGAACACTGACATGGAAACAGTATGGTGGAACGCATCCAGCCCCACATGGAAACGCGATCTGCACGAAGATGATCGAACGCCTGATGGAGGGTGCCTGGAGAGCCCCCCTGCCCAAGGACACCGGGAAGTCTGCACATACCCTGCCGGACAAACCACTGGACGTCGAACATTACGGCGCGGGGCGTTTCGTGTCCCCTGACAAAGTCAAGTGCGACGACGGATGGAAGCTGCACGTGCCGGACTGGGGCGCACTTCCGGGCCAATGTCGACACCGCTTTCTCGATACGCCCTTATTGTGCACGACCGAACCGGGTGCAGCGTTTACGTTTGAGTTTGACGGCAAGGCGGTCGGTGCCTACATCCTGGCCGGTCCGGATGCAGGTGTCGTGGAAGCCAGCATTGACGGGCGCGAAGAGAAGAAGTTGGATCTGTTCCACCGTTTCAGCCGCGGATTGCACTATCCACGTACCGTGATGTTCGGCGCGGATCTGCCTTCCGGACACCATGTACTGAAGTTGAAAATGACCGCGGAGAAGAACGAAGGAAGTTCCGGCCACGTCATGCGCATACTTCAGTTTGCGGTGAACTGACGATCCCTGCACGGAATACGGCGTCATCGCATCGGGCATTCGCCCATGCCGCATTCGGGCGGGCAGCATCCTTGCGGTGCGGCTTCGCATACGGGAAGCTGGTTCCCTCCGGCCATGTGGGCTGCCGGTACGCTCAACTGCTTTTCCAATTT
>JADHUC010000011.1 GCA_016784735.1 Pirellulaceae bacterium
AATGCGATGGTTGCCGATATCGGCCACATACAAGCCACCGCGGCCGTCCAACGCAATACTGTGCGGGTTCTTGAACATCGCCTTGGTTGCCGGCCCGCCGTCACCGCCGTACCCCGGTTTGCCGATTCCGGCAATGGTCGAAATGATCCGAGTTTTGGCGTCGACCTTGCGTATGATGTGGTTCCTCATTTCGACAAAGTACATGTTCCCGTCCTTGTCGAAACGCACTTCGTAAGGCTCGTTCAATTCCGCTTTCATCGCCGGCCCGCCATCTCCCGAATACCCTTGGCGTCCGCAGCCAGCTACCGCCGTCAGTTGCCCGGTCGTCAAATCCACTCGCAGCACGCGGTGATTGCCCACCTCGGTAACGTACAGCGCGCCGTCCGGTCCGATTTCGGCGCCAAAGGGAGCGCCGATATTGACCTGCGTCGCCACACCGGCGCCACCGTTGTTGTCCGGTTGTCCCGTTCCGGCAACCGTGTCAATGGTCCCGGCAATTGCGCTGAGGCTGGTAATCCAAACAGACAGAATGGCTCCGAACGCCGTCAACAGAAAAGTGCGATGCAGTGACATATTAGTCCTTCCCATGATTCTAATTACGCTGACACATGGCTAGGCCACCCACGGCGGTATAGCCCCAACTCGCAGGCACTATTCTAACAAACTGAACACGCCTGTCGGCGTAGCCCGGCCGTGAAATCTTGTTACGTCTCTTGTACGCGTCTATACTGCTGCTTGATGAGAGGACTGCGGAACGACTGAAATGCGCGCCGACGGACCTGCCGAGGGAAACCCGCCAACATACTGCTCATGGAGAAAGACAACGTCATGAAGAACACCGTTACACGTCGTCAGTTTGTGAAGACCGCCGCCGCGGTGGTTGCGGTTCCGACGATCATTCGCGCCACTGCGCTGGGAAGCGAAGAGCGACCTGCGCCCAGCGAACGGATTACCGTGGCCATGATTGGGTGCGGCAAGATGGCCAACGACTTCCATATCTCGACGTTGACAAGAACGCCCGATGCCCAAATGGTCGGTGTTTGCGAAGTCGACGAGACTCGCCGCGAACATGCCAAGAAACGTGTGGACACGAAATACGGAGTCGAGGCAAGCCAGGGTTGTTTCGAGACGGACGATTTCCGGGAAGTGCTGGCTCGGGACGATGTCGATGCCGTTTGCATCGCCGCGCCCGACCATTGGCATGCCATCCCGATCATCGAGGCATGCAAAGCCGGTAAAGACGTGTATTGCGAAAAACCATTGACGCTGACGATCCAGGAAGCGAAACGCTGCATCGACGCCGTGAATAAACACGGGCGCGTGTTTCAGACGGGCAGCCAGCAGCGGTCCAGCGTCTTCGGCAAGTTCCGCTTGGCGTGCGAACTGATCCGCAGTGGACGGATTGGCGAGGTCAAACAGATCACCGTAGGCGTGGGAGGTCCCAGCCACTGGTGTAAACTGCCGGAGGAGGAGATGGAACCGGGCCTGAACTGGGACATGTGGCTGGGCCAGGCGCCGACGCGGCCTTACAATTCGGTCCTCAGCCCCCGCGGTGTCCACAACCATTTCCCCTCGTGGCGCGCGTACCGCGAATACTCCGGCGGCGGCCACACGGATATGGGCGCTCATCATTACGACATTGCTCAATGGGCGTTGGGCATGGACGATGCCGGGCCGGTCGAGATCATCCCGCCCGAGAATCCAAAGTTGGGCCGAGGCGTCAAGTACATCTATGCCAACGGCGTCGAAATGACCCACGGCGGACCGCAAGGTTGCGTGTTCACTGGGACCAAAGGCACGTTGCACATCGGCCGCGGCGTCTTGACCAGCGATCCGGAGGACATCGTCAAGGAGCCCTTGGGTGAAGACGAAGTCCACTTGTTCAAGTCGCCGGGCCATCATCGCAATTGGCTGGACTGCATCAAGTCGCGGGAGAAATGCGTGGCCCCCGTGGAGGCCGGCGCGCGCACGGTGACCATCGTTCACTTAGGAAACACCGCGTACTGGAACGAACGCAGCCTCAAGTGGGACCCCGAGAACTGGCGATTCGTGGACGACGACGAAGCCAACGCCAAGTTCCTGGATCGCGAGCGTCGCGACCCGTGGCAACTGCCGGAAGTGTGAACGGACCACCGTTTCGAAAGAGAAGTTCTCCGCGGGTTTCTCAGAGAGGCCCAACGGGTTCTTACCAGAAAGCCCAGGCTGTCTGTGCGATTAACCAGACCATCTTCTGCTTGCTGCCGTCTTATTGATAGGATTGGACCGCCGATGTAGTCCTCTGTGTTGTCGCGTTCTTCTTGGCTGGTGAGTAGCCGCTCATGTACCGTTGCGTTTCGTGTATGATCTGTGAGTGTCACGCGTCGCCCGAACCGAAGTCGGCCAGCGCATTTTATCCAGTCTGCTCGACGACCGATCTCTCAAACCGCAAGCGAGGTACAGCGATGATTTCAAGAAAAGGGCTTTCGATCACTACACTGACAACGTTATTGACATTGGCCTGTTCGGCCTCGATCGTGCGGCCTGTCCGCGGTGCGAATGATGACTCCAATGCGGCTAAACAGAGCAGCGCGAAGGTGAAAGCCGCGGAGGCAGAGATCTGGGCGTTGGAAACAGTCTACTGGGAAGTCAATCGCGATGCGGACCACAAACGAATCATCTCCACGTGGCATGACAAGTTCCTGGGCTGGCCGGATGCCGAGCCCAAACCCATCGACAAAGAACAAGGAGCTCGCTACGTTCGCAATAACTACGCCGAGCCCGCTTCGTATTCTTTCGAGATCGTGCCGACAGGTATCCGGATCTTGGGAAACGTGGCGGTCAATCACTACCGAGTGATTTTGACCTCGAAAGACGACAACGCAAAGGAAACGAAGCGATCCATGAGGATTACGCATACCTGGATTCGGAATGGGGGCGGATGGAAAATCTTGGGAGGCATGAGCGATAGCGAATAATCGTTGCGCAACCTCAGTACTGCTGACACGACCGTTGTCGTTCGAGGCGTTTTTCAAGGCAATGTCGGGGCCTTCGTCAACAGGAGATATCACCTTGAATAATGTCCATTCCCGTCGCCGATTCCTTGCCGGTGCTGCAACGTTTGGATTCGGCGCAATGATCCTGCCGCGTGTCGGGGCCACGACGTATCAAGCTAACGAACGGGCCAACATTGCGCTGGTCGGTTGCGGCGGGCGTGGCCGATGGTTTGCCCAACTGATTCCTCGCATTAACGAGAACTTCGTAGCACTGTGCGATGTCGACGAACGAGAAGCGGCCAATACGTACAAGCAACTGCCTGACGTGCCGAAGTATCGCGATTTTCGTGAGATGCTGTCCGAAAGGGACAAGCAGATCGACGCGGTGATCGTCGCCACTCCGGACAACACCCACGCCGTGGTGGCCATGGCAGCCATCCGGGCTGGAAAGCACGTCTATGTGGAAAAGCCTTTGACCCACGACGTATACGAATCGCGTGCGTTGCGCGAGGCCGCGACCAAACACGGCGTGGCCACACAGATGGGCAACCAGGGTACCGCCAGCAGCGATCTTCGCCGCGGCGTCGACCTGATTCGGGCCGGCGTGCTGGGCGAGATTCGCGAAGTCCACGTTTACAATTCCGGCTGCGGCTCGGGCCCGCGCCCGTTGCCCGAGGGCTCCGAGCCCGTGCCGCCGGAGCTTGAATGGGACCTGTGGCTCGGCCCTGCGGCGTGGCGGCCGTACAACGTCGCGTGGATGCGGTGGCATACCTGGCGAGACTTTGGAACCAGCACGCTGGGCGGCTGGGCCACGCATTCGGCCAACTTGGCGTTCATGGCCTTGAAGGTCGATTCGCTGTGGCACGACGCTCAAGCCGATGGCCGGCCGCCACGGATTCGCGTGCGAGCGGAAGCCTCCGGCTATCACAAGCACACTCACCCTCGTTCGGCCCGCATCACCTACGAAATTCCCGCGCGTGGCGAATTGCCTCCGTTGCCGTTCGTCTGTCACATGGGCGGGACCAGTTACCAGGAACTGATGCAGCGGATCCGCAAAGCGGGCCTTGACGAGAATGCCGGCGCTCCAAACGCGCGAAGGTTCACGCCGCACGCCGGGTGCCTGATCGTGGGCACCGAAGGGATGTTGTACGCCATCGCCCACAACACACGGATCACGTTGCTGCCCGAGGCGAAGTTCAAGGATCTCAAGGAGCCTGAACGGCACCTGCCGAAATCGCGAGGACACGAACGCGAGTGGCTGGACGCCGCCCGAGGTGGCCCGGCGGCGATGTCGAACTTCGACTACAGCAGCCCACTGAACGAGTTCCTCATGCTGGGCAACGTGGCCACGCTGTACGACCGCCAGATCGAGTATGACCCGATCGCGTGCCAATGCGTGGGGGATGACGAGGCCACGGCGGCCCTGCGGCGCGAGTACCGCGAGGCGTGGACGCTGTAGGAACAGAAGCGATCCGGCGTCAAACTGTTTCCAGATCCCGTCCGGCAGCCTCGTGTCCCGAGTGGGCAGGGGAATGGGGGCAAAGGAATGCTTTACCATACTATTCCCCTGCCCCCATTCCTTTGCCCTTTCGTATTCTTCCGCAACATCGACACGGCATCGGATGGCTTTGGCCTGACGGTCAGCCTGCTGCTGGCCTCGATGTTCTTCAATTCGACCGGTTCGCGGTGGGGGAACGTTACGCGTAGATCAATTCGCCGTCGCGTGCCAAGGCCGTCGCCAAGGAACAACCCGGCTTCCGGGCCGGAGGTCAAGAGAAGATCCACGTCGCCGTCGCCGTCGAAGTCCCAGGCCAGCGGATAGTTGTCGGTTGACGGCACGTTTCCGTCGACCCCCAGTTGTTCGGTGGCATCCGCGAATGCGATCCGGCCGGTTTCTTTCCAGAGGTTCTTGATGATCAGCCCGTTGGTGGCTCCGTGAATGCACACGATCAGGTCGAGGTCGTCGTCCGAATCGTAGTCGAACGCGCCAAGTCCCCAGAGCCACCATTGGTGCCCCTTCAGCGGAACGCCGGTCCGCTGTTCGAGCAACTCGCGGCGAGTTCTGAGAATCTCCGGCAATTTGGTGTCGGGTACGGGGCGGAAGACGAGCCGTGAGGTGCTTTCGCCGGGCGACTTTTGTTGGCTGTTCGCGGAACCTTGCTCGAAGGCTGCGCCGTCCGTTCGGGAGACACCATCGCGAGCGTATATGACGAAAAAAAGGGAAGCAGCGACGAGCAGGTGGTGAGTCTTCTTGGGCAACATGATTGAGCTCCAGTTGGCATCATAAATCTGATTCATCGTAGCCATGCCGCGAGACAATTGCGACCGTAACTTGCTTCTTCCGGTAGGTCCCGCTTGCCGAGCGGGACCTGGTTCATGCAGCAACACGGAAAAGGTCCCGTCCGGCAGCCGGGACCTACCAGAGTCTTGGCCGCGAGCGGTTTAAGAAAAACGTGCACCTCCGAGCGCCGGCTGCTATGCTTTGATGGGCTGCAACATCCGCGACATGAAGGAGGCAACAAGAATGGCCTCAATACAACGTGCTTCACACGATCGAGCTTCCTCCGGGAAGTGGATTCTCGTGGGTCTCATCCTATCCGTGCTGAGCAACTGCGTGAACTCTCTTCCAGCAGGCGAGGCACCGCCAAGGGCCGGCGGCCTGCAAGCGTTGCCGAAGCAGCGAATCGAACCATGGCCGCTTGCTAACGCCGGATTCGAAGAAGAGAAAACAGGATGGAAGTTTGGCTCGTCGGAGACGTTCGCTATCGTCCAATCGAATGCTCGCTCGGGTAGTGCCTGTTTGCGCTTCGACGCAGGTGCCCCCAGCAGATACACCCCTTCGGTTCGCCAGCCGTTGCCAGATATCCAGCCGGGCGTCTACAAGCTTCGCTTCTGGCTGCGAACGCAAAATGTCGTTCCGCCCGAACGCGGAAACGGCGGCCTCCGAGTGAGTTTCGAATATGCGCTCGACACCGGCCAGCTTGCTCGGGCCGCGACCAAGATCTACACCGGCACGACCGATTGGCAACTGGTCGAGTTGAGTGCTTTTCTGCCGAAGGATTTCAAACGAAATTCTGTCTCGGTCAACGTCCACCGTTACGGCGCACCTCGCAGCGGAGAAGCGTGGTTGGACGACTTCGTGCTGGAACAAGTTCGACCTCCAGCCGTCGAAGCGTTCTTGTGTTACCCAAACTATCGCGGCTTTCTCGCAGAAGATGGTCCTCAACGCGTTCGGATTTGGGTGAAGGCGAATGAGACCGTGCCGAACGAGTCGCCAGAGATTGTGGTTGCCGACGCTGCGGGGGAAGAGGTCGCTCGCGTTGCTACCGACATCCGTCGACTGCCCGGTATCGTGGAATTGGATGCGGACAACTGGGCGCTAGGCGAGTACAAGGTTCAGTTTTCTCTGGGCGCGTACCGGCATCCGCCTTGCGTCATTCAGAAGATTTCGGCCGACCAGCGACGACAGCTTGCTGTGTGGTTCGACACGAACAATGTGCTCCAACTGCGCGAAGAACCGACGTTTCCCATCGGCCTTTACGTGACGTCCGACTATTCCGAGACACCCGAGTCGTACATCAACGGACATTTACAGAAGATGTCCGAGGCACCGATCAACTTCTTGATCAACTATTGGCAGGGAGCCGCACCCACAGCGGCTTGTCGAGCGTACTTGGAAGCGCAGCGCCGTTTCGGCATCAATTATCTTGTCACCGTGAACAACTTCTATCCGGGCCATTACGGCAAGGGCACGCCTTTGCTGAACGAACTACTACCGGAAGCGAATGGCGAGTTGACAACCCAGGAGCAGGCCGATCGGTTTACGGCCAAATATGCCGAAGCTCTGCGGACCGAGCCGAATTTCGCCGGCTGGTACGTCATGGACGAAAGACCGTTCGATCAAGTGCCTCGGCATTTCCACCAGTATCAAGTCTTGCGCGAAGCCGATCCGGACCATGTCACGTTGGCCGTCAGCAACAAGAGCCGCGAGCTGGCGTCCTGGCGAGACACCGTCGACGTGTTGGGCATGGACCCTTACCCGTTGATCAACATGAAGCAGGGCAGACCACTCACGCTGGTCGCTGATGAGACTCGTGCCTCGGTCGCGGCGACACACGGCGGCCGGCCTGTCTGGATGGTGCTTCAGTTCTTCCAGGGTTGGAGCGTTGATCGCTGGCCCACCGAGGAGGAACTGCGGATCATGAGCTTGATGGCTGTTACGGAAGGAGCGCGAGGCCTGTTCTATTGGAGCTTCGGCGCACGGGCCTTGGCTTGGGTCAAAGATCCGGACGAAAAGGAGAAGCACTGGCAAGGTCTGGTGAACGTCACCAAGGAATTGAAATCACTGGAACCGGCGCTGCTTGCCCCTGACGCGCCCGAGGTGGTGAAGAACGTCTCGAACGCTCACGTCCGTTGGCGAGCGCGCGAAGCTGATGGCAAGTGTTACGTCTTCGCCTACTTGCCGGCAAAGAAGTTCAGCGAACGGGCTGAAGCACCCGCAGTCGACGTTGTCTTCACTTTCAAAGACGGTCGGCAGGTGACAAAGTCATTCCGGCCGGATACGGCCGATTGGTTTGAAGTGGGACAGCAAGAGTAGCCGCCCGGCAAGAGCCGGAATCACGCTGGTTACGGGGCTCTGCCTCGTAACTCACTGGAGGCGAGGCTCTGCCTCGCAAGAGCCGGCAGAGCCGGCAAGACAGTGCGTTCCCAGGCAGGAGCCTGGGAACGAGGAGCTGCGAACACGGGCTAGATTCCTGCCCGAGGGCTCAAGAGCATCTTGATTCGTTCTTCATTGGCCAATCCAGTATGACGTGCAATGAAGGTCACACGATCTCTGGGCGCGAGTGGTCAAACGGACGGGAAGCTCCATATAGCCGCTTGGCTCTCTACCGCTATACACACGGATACGAGTCTGGATGGATCTGGCAACGTATTGCAGGTGTTCGCCAAGAGTTTTCGCGGAATCCTCACTTGAATGTCCGCATTTCTTGTTGAACTTCGATTAGTAGTATAGGGAGAACCTTTCAACCTGCATTTGAAGTAGCTTCTGCCCGACAGTTCGCGACTATTCACCGAAAACAGGAGCAACATCATGAGTGCAATCTTTGGCGAACGCATCATTCTTCAACAAGATGACGGATCCGAGGTAACGTTGGTCGTCACGGGTGACGAGTTCCACGCCGACTACGAAACGCTGGATGGCTACACCGCGGTTTTCGACCAGCGGACGGGCAAGTACTGCTACGGCGAACTTGTCGGCGGCGCATTGGTGTCGACCGGACTGCCCGTGACAAAAGCGCCGCCCGTGGGGCTCCGCCCGCATTTGCAGGAATCGGGCGAGATTCGAGCCGCACGATTCGCAAAGCGATTCAATAACTTGCGTCCTCCGGAAGATGGGTCGCTCGCCGATGAGAACATGGCATTTGCCTTCGCTCCGAACAACGGCCTACTGAACGGGCGCCGTGTCAGCGACGGCCACGTCCTGGGACTGACCATCATGGTCGAGTTCCAAGATGTCGCTGCGTCGGTCGATCGAGATGACGTTAACGCCATGCTGAATGCCGACGATTTCGATCTGAACGGAAACATCTCTTCGGTCCGGCGGTATTTCAGCACCGTTTCGAACGGCAATCTCGACTACGAGAACCGTGTGGTCGGTCCAGTCAAGCTCTCGAAGAACAAGAAGTTCTACGAGACCACCCTGCTGGTCCGCGAAGCCCTCGAAGCAGCGGTCGACCAATTCAATGTTGACCTTTCGGATTTCGTCTCGCAGGACGATGGCGTGATCGACGCGGTCAACTTCATGTACGCCGGGCGCACGGTCTATGGCATCAACGGCGATAACAGCAATCCAAGCGATTTGTGGCCACACAACTCTAGTATCACGCTCGAATTCGATACGCCGGCGGGCCGGGTGAAAACGCATTTCTATCAGCTTTCGAGCATGGGACGTCGACGAGTCGATCTGTCGATCGGTACGTTTTGTCACGAAAGCGGTCACCTGTTGTGTCGGTTTCCGGACATGTACGACTACGGAAAGCGCGAGGGGGACTTTTTCAAGAGCCTGGGAATCGGACCGTATTGCCTGATGGGATCTGGAAACCACAACGGCAGCGGCCGGACGCCAGCGCCGGTATGTGGATACCTTCGTGACCTGGTCGGCTGGGCGGATCGTGAAGTGCTGTTGAACGCCTCGCAGACAATCCAAGCCAAACACGCCGATTACGGCACGGTGTTGAAGTTTCTGACCGATAAGAGCAACGAGTACTTTGTCATCGAAAACCGCACGGCAATCGGGCTCGACGAGCATCTGGGGTCCAGCGGGTTAGCAATCCTCCACTGCGACATACTGGGCTCGAACGAGTTGCAGCAAGGGACTGCCGCACAGCATTATCAATGCGCACTGCTGCAAGCCGATGGACGCCGCGACCTGGAAAAGGGCATCAGCGGCAACCGGGCCAGCGATCTGTATGGCGAGACCGCAGGAGTCGCGGCCTCGAAGGACACCAATCCCGCGACGCGCATGTGGGATGGTTCCGATAGCGGCCTGAAGGTCTCCGAAATCTCGGGGCCAGGCGAAGAGATCGCCTTCCGCGTTGGTGAACCTGTGGTGCCGCCAATCGGAGGTCAGGCCACGGTTTCGGCCGAAGTTGAACCGGACCTGTTGATCCCAGACGACGAACCGGCCGGCATCACCAGCGCCTTGAGCTTGGCCCCGAATGGCGATGTGGTCTCGATCGAAGTCGACGTCGAGGCCCAACACACCTGGGTCGGTGATTTGACGATCAGTCTGGAGGCGCCCTCCGGCGAGGAGGTTGTGCTAAGAGAAACCGCAGGTGGTTCTGCCGACGACGTCGACGACCACTACACGTCCGAGACGCACGAACAACTTGCGAAGCTGGTCGGCGAATCGGTACAAGGAGACTGGAAGCTGCACATCATTGACAGTGCCTTTCGCGACGTCGGCCGTCTGGACCGATGGAGCCTGAAGATCGTATACGAGCAGGGCGACAAAACCGTGACGCGCCAGATGACACCGAACGTGCCGATTCCCGACAGCTCAGCCGGCGGAATCAGCGATTCGGTTACCATTGGCCAGAAAGGAATCTTGAGAAATGTGCAGGTTCGCGTCGACATCACGCACACTTGGGTTGGCGACCTGATTGTCGAACTGCGATCGGCGTCAGGGGACGTAGCCCGCCTGCACGATCGTCAAGGCCGTTCACAAGACGACATCCGCCGGACCTACGATCTGACGACCACACCAGCCCTTGAAACCATGCTCAACACGGCAATCAAAGGCAAATGGCAACTCGTAGTCCGCGACCTCGTTTCGGCCGACATCGGCACCCTGAACGAATGGGACCTAACCCTAGTCTACTCGCCAACCGCGTGAGATCAGAAGGACGCAGCGATTCGGTCACCTGCCGGAGTGGTCCGGCCACTCTTGAAGGTCATGCAAGTCTAAGGTCATGCAAGTCTCTTGAAACCACGACACGATTTTGCGCAACTGGCGTGCGACGGTCCGGGCATGGAAACCAGTATTTTCTCAAACGTCGGCGGTTCACCTCGAGGCGGACAGAAGAAAGCCGCCCGCGAATTACGCGAATTATCGCGAATACTCAATTCATGTTTTTCCGATTTCGCGGAGAACACGTTTCCCATTTCAAAGGATCCACGATCATTCTCCGAGGATCATTTCGCATTCGCGATAATTCGCGTCATTCGCGGGCAACCTTTTGCTGCGGGGGGACATCCAACGAGCAATCTGGATGATGCTCCCGCATCGTCCTTCTCGTTAAGTATTTTGAGTAGGGTCGCGGAACCGGCGGATTCTTGTCCCGCGAGGCTGAGGGCAAACTACCTGCTAGCGCGTCCAAGCGAGCCATTTGTGGAAGAGTGATTTCACTAGCGGCGTCAGACGTGTGCGGTTGAATTGATCGCCTAGTTTGCGAATGGCTTCCGTTTGCGTTGGGTATGGGTGAATCGTGCTGCCGATCTTTTTCAGACCCAGGCCGTGGGTCATGGCCAGTGTGATCTCGGAGATCATGTCGCCGGCGTTGCGAGCGACAATGGTGGCTCCGACGATCTGGTTCGTGCCCTTCTTGACGTAGACCTTGACGAAGACCTTGACGAAGCCCTCGTCGTCGCCTTCCAGGATGGCTCGGTCAACTTCGCGCAACTGCTGAACGAACGCGTCGACTTCGAGTCCCTTCTCTCTTGCCTGATTCTCGTGCAGCCGAACATGGATGTCTCTCTCCACGAGGAAACGCCGCGTAAGGGAACCGACTGTTTTTGTCCACATGTCGTTGCGGCGACGCATGGGGACCCACTCGAATCCAAATAGTACGACGTGGCAGCCGGATGTTTCTTACAGAAGAAAACCTGCGTGATGCGGACTCTTTCTTTCTGTAAGGATCGTGCAACTTGCTCGTCATTTCGTCAGTGACATCGCAAGTCGACTGCGATGAATGGACCTATTTTCCTTTGTTGAGGAGCGTTTTGTTATGCGACAGTACATTCGACCGATACTATTTGTGTTTGCGGCAGCAGGACTGCTGGCAGTGATCCCCATTTCAGTCTACGCACAGAGCGGTAGCCGTAGCTACCCACCGAGCGGTTCCAGCCGCCGGGCATCATCGTCTGGGGGATCCGGGCTACGCACGCAAGCTAAGGTACCAGTGGCCCTCGAAGGCTACTGCCCCGTGAGCCTGAAGACGATGAACAAATGGGTGAAAGGGTCGCCGGCAAGTAAGTCGGTTTTCGATGGTCACACGTACTACTTCGCCAACCAGCAAGGCAAGCAGATGTTCGACCACGAGCCCGCGAAGTATGTCCCGGTACTGGGCGGGGATTGCGCGGTCAGCTACGTCAAGATGGGCAAGCGGGTACCCGGAAACACCCGCGACGCCGCGTGGCACGGGGGGCGGATTTTCACGTTCGCCAATGCAGAAGGCAAGAAGATGTTCCTGGCCGATCCCAGTGCCTACGCCCATGCGGACCTCGCCTACGGCGGCAAGTGCAACGTCTGTAGCGTGAACATGAAACAAACCGTTACCGGCAAGCCCGAGTTTGCGGTGCTCCGCAAGGGGCTCCGATACCAGTTTCCGTCAGCCGGTCCGCGCGACGAATTTCTAGCAAATCCAGAGAAATACGAGGTTTCTGCCAACGCCGCCCAGGCTTCATCGGGTGGCTCTGGAAGCCGGCAACTCGCAGGTTACGGCTCCAGTACTCGGTGAAGGTCGTCCGGCTTTCTCGGTTAGCTATCCCATCGGAAGAGGGCTACGAACATGCGAAGGATCATCCTTTTTGCGGCAGCTTTTTCAGTCTGTACGGGGTGTGGCGTCTGTTTCATACAGGATGCACCGGACGATGCTGTGGTCGTTGACGATCGAGCGAGTGCGGACGACGGGTCGGTGGCTGGGCGCGTTTCCCTGGACCAGGTCGACCATTCGACTTGGGATCGCCTGCTGAAGAAATACGTCGATGGCGACGGGATGGTCAACTACGAGGCATGGAAGAACTCAAAGGACGACCTTGCCGCGTTGAAGAAATACCTGGCAACGCTGAGCCGCGCCGACACGCGGGCCCAAGCGTCCGAGGCGGGAAAGCTGGCTTTCTGGATCAACGCTTACAACGCATTGACTGTTCACGGAATCTTGGAGGTCTACCCGACGACCAGCATCCGAAACCACACCGCGGTCGCCTTCGGCTACAACATCTGGAAAGACCTTCTCCTGCCGGTGAGCGGCGAGAAGCATTCGCTGGAAGACATCGAACACAAGATTCTGCGGAAACTGAACGAGCCACGCATCCATTTTGCCATCGTCTGCGCGTCGATCGGTTGCCCGCGGCTCCGCCACGAGGCTTACACGCCGGCCACGCTGGATGCCCAGCTTGCCCACAACACACGTGACTTCCTTTCGCGGAAACGGAATCTCCAGCTCGATTCCCAGAGGCGCATCATTCATGTTTCTTCGATTCTCGATTGGTTCAGCGACGATTTCGGGCCCACGCCCCAGGAAGGCCTGGCCGGATTGGCCGAGTACATGCCTGATAACGCTGCCCGATTCGTTCGGCAAAGGAGCTTCTCGGTTCGCTACCTCGAGTACGACTGGAACATCAACAAACAATAGAGGACAAGCAAGAATGATCCAAGCGACCATCAGCCCGGGAGGCAACGGGCGTGAGGCTTCTGTCCGCCAACGATATTCTCGGGCGGCGAATGCGAAGGAGGATGCGCTGTGTTGCCCCGTTAGTTATTCGCAAGAGTACCTGGATGTGATTCCGGAGGAGATTCTCGAGCGGGACTATGGCTGCGGCGATCCGACGCCCTACGCTCGAAACGGCGATACGGTTTTGGATCTGGGTTCGGGAGGCGGGAAGACCTGCTACATCCTGTCTCAGGTCGTCGGTCCGAAAGGGCGAGTCGTTGGCGTCGACTGCAATCGGGAAATGCTTGCGATCGCGCGGGGATATCGCGAGCAAGTAGCCGAACGACTCGGCTACGGCAACGTGAACTTTCGCTGCGGCCTGATCCAGGACTTGGCCCTTGACTTGGAAACGCTTGCCAGTGAGGCGGCCGGACTGGAGATCGCCGATCCGCAGGATTGGATCGCGCTCAGGCAATTGGAGCAACGTCTGCGTCATGAGCAGCCGATGATTGCCGACGAAAGCGCCGACTGCGTTGTATCGAACTGCGTGTTGAATCTTGTTCGTCCGGCGGACCGCCAACAACTTTTCGGTGAGGTTTTTCGAGTACTCCGCCTTGGCGGTCGAGTGGCAATCAGCGACATCGTTGCCGACGAAGATGTGCCGGAGCATCTTCAGAATGATCCGGAACTGTGGTCGGGCTGCATATCGGGGGCTTTTCGCGAGGATCGCTTCCTGGCAGCATTTGAAGAAGCGGGGTTCTACGGCGTTAGAATCGCCGCCCGTCAGGCCGAACCATGGCGAACCGTCGAGGGGATCGAGTTCCGCTCGCTAACGATAGTCGCCTACAAAGGGAAACAGGGGCCGTGCCTGGAACGCAACCAGGCCGTCGTGTATCGTGGACCGTTCAAGAAGGTCGAGGACGACGACGGTCATGTTTACTACCGAGGCCAACGGATGGCCGTATGCGACAAGACGTTTCGCCTTCTACAGAAGGAGCCGTACGCCGGGCAGTTCGAGTTGATCGAGCCGCGGGAGGCGATTCCTCTGGAGAATGCCGCCCGGTTTGACTGCAGTCGTCCCAGACAACGCCATCCGCGAGAGACCAAGGGGCAAGATTACGATGCCACGACCGAATCCGCCGGCGTCTGTACGGACGGTGGCAATTGCTGCTAATTATCCGCGGTTGCAGGATGATTTTGCCCAGAAATGATTTTGCCTTCTCTTGTTCGGGAAAAATGATTGTGGGGCAAAATCATCTGGAGTTCGCTTGGGACCGTGTTGAGGTTGAGAAAGCAAACACCATGGCTACCATGACGTTACTCAGGGAAGGCAACCGACTTTCCGATCCGGCCAACCAATTGACGGTGCTCCAGCCGGGGCCGGCTCACAAGCCTTTCGAGGACTCGTTGGCCGAGTGCGGGCTGTCTCCGCTGCGTGCGTTGGGAATCGAAGTGCTTCAGGTCAATCTCGGCAAACTGTGCAACATGACTTGCACCCACTGTCACGTCGATGCCGGCCCCGACCGGCGTGAGATCATGACCCGCGAGACCGCCGAGGCGTGTATCCGGGCTCTGGCGCAAACCGACATTCCCATGCTGGATCTGACCGGCGGCGCACCGGAGATGAATCCGCACTTCCGCTGGATCGCCCAGGAGGCGAGTCGCCTGGGACGCCACGTGATCGACCGCTGCAACTTGACGATCCTCCGGACGCCGGGCCACACGGATCTTCCGGAGTTCCTCGCCGAGCACCAGGTGGAAATCGTCGCCTCGCTTCCGTGTTACCTGAAAGAAAACGTCGACGCCCAACGCGGAATCCACGCCTTTGAAAGGTCGATCGAGGTCCTGCGTCAGCTCAATGCGATCGGATACGGGCGACCGGAATCAGGGCTCGATCTGACACTCGTCTACAACCCGATCGGCCCCGCTCTGCCGCCGCCCCAGGCTTCCTTGGAGGAAGCCTACAAGCGGGAGTTGGCCGAGCGATACGACATCTGTTTCACGCGGCTGATCACGATAACCAACATGCCGATCAGCCGCTTTCTCGACTACCTCCTCAAGTCGGAGAAGTACGAGGAGTACATGGAGACTTTGATCAGCGCCTACAACCCGGCCGCCGCCGCGGGAGTCATGTGCCGAACCACACTCTCGGTGGACTGGGAAGGGCGACTGTACGATTGCGACTTCAACCAGATGCTCGGACTTTTCGTCCGCGAGGATTGCCCGCAAAACATCCGGGATTTCAAACAGGAAGCCCTGGCCGCTCGGACCATCGTCACCGGGCAACATTGTTATGGCTGCACCGCGGGCGCAGGATCGGGATGCCGGGGGGCAATTGTGTGAAAACGACACTGCCTGGTCCGCTCGCACCAACTACGCCCGCATTGGTGGTTCGCCCCGAGCACGCTGCCGTACGGCATCCTGCCGAGCGCTGCGTCGATTTCTCTGGCGGGTCAACGATCTCCGTCGTCATCCCAACTCTTAACGAGGCCGCCCACCTGCCGCGAACCTTGGACAGCCTGTGTGGCGGGGAGAACATCGAGACGATTGTTGTTGATGGTGGGAGCAGTGACGGCACGTTGGGAATCGCCCAGCGCGAAGATTGTCAAGTCCTTCGTTCACCGCCAAGCCGGGCCCAGCAACTGAACGCGGGTGCCCGGTCCGCCAGCGGCTCCATCCTTCTGTTTCTGCACGCAGACACACGGCTCCCTCCGGCTTTCGACTCGGCGGTACGAACGACGCTGGATGAACCCGGAGTCGTGGGTGGTGCTTTTCGTTTGCGAATCGACGCGCCTAGCCGATCTCTTCGGATAATCGAACGCGCCGTCGACATTCGATCGCGCCTCTTTCAGATGCCTTACGGCGACCAGGCCATCTTTGTTAACAAGAAGACGTTCCTCGAACTGGGCGGCTTTCCCGAGCTTCCCATCATGGATGATTATGAGTTCATCAGGCGACTCCGTCGCCGAGGCAAGATCCGAACCGCATCCACTGCCGTACTCACCTCTGGACGGCGGTGGCAGCAGTTGGGCCCATGGCGGACGACGTGGGTTAACCAAAAGATAATCTTGGGCTACTACCTCGGCATCGCGCCCAATCGTTTGGCCGTTTGGTATCACGGCGCCCTCGAAGAACCACAGGTCCACAAGTGAGCGAGCAGGCGGCACCGATTGACTGATAACACGCATTATGGTACCGGTGTACTTTAGCTCTTAGTCTTGTCAACCATGGACTCGTTGGGCAGCGTGGCTTGAGCGAATGGAACGCGAAAAGAAGACCATTGTCGCCATGTTTCAGATTTATTGTCGCCATCATCACGCGACAAAAGGCGAGCTTTGCGCGCAGTGCACCGAGTTGCACGACTATGCCATGGGGCGTCTTGATCGCTGTCCGTTCGGTGTCGACAAACCGACCTGCGCGAACTGCCACATTCACTGCTACAAACCTGAAATGCGCGACCGCGTCCGCCAAGTGATGCGTTACGCCGGGCCGAGGATGATGCTGTACCACCCAATCCTCGCCATTCTCCACAAGCTAGACGGCCGTAATCGCGCCTCTGACGTCAAGAAAGAAGCGGACTAACGGCACCAGCGAATTGAACATGCACGAAGCTCTCGTGTCGCCGTGGAACTCGGCCGGGTTACCGCGTCGCGACCATGATCAGGTCGACGCTCTTCTCGCGGACGAACGGCCGGTTCTGATAGCCGCCGTAGCAGTTCACCGTCGTTGCGCCACCCTCGGTGGCCATACGTTCCAAGTCCGCTGCCTCGAATCCCAGGAATGAAAACGATTCGCTGTGCATCTCCGGATCGCCTGTGGTTTCCGCCACCACCATTTCGACATAGCCTTGCGAACCGCAGCGATGCACACCCTTGACAATAAGTACCTCGCGATCCGATATCACGGCTCGCCTGCATTTCTGCCAAACACATGGGCCATCCGGCAGGCGCCAGATATTCAGCACGTGTACGACGACAATTCCTCCGTCGCGCACCGCGGCCAGCATCTGAAGCATCGCCTCCTGGGCTGTTGCGTTGTCCGGTGCCAGCGCGAGTGAATTGCCGATACAGATAGCCGCGTCGAGAGGTTCTGCCGGCTCGATCGGCTGATCGAATCCACGCTCGACCCATCGCAAGCCGGGCGGTTCGCCGTGCAGGTCGCGAGCCCGCTGGAGCATGTTTCTGCTGATATCCGCACCTTCGACGCGCAGGCCCCAATCGTGAATCATGGCCGCGTGCTGCCCGGCGCCGCACGCCGTGTCGACCACATTGCGTGCTTTGGCGTCTTCGAACAACTGGCGAAAGAAAGGCTCTTCATGGGCCAGACGTTTCGGCCAGTTGATCATCGCCTCGTACACGTCCGTGAGATCGTCGAACAAATTGTCACTCATCGTCACCCTTCCCGTGCATCCCAGCGATGAATTCTTCGTACACCTTGAGCGGTCGTTCCAGGTCTCCGTCGAGCGGGATCAAGGCCAGGCGGACCTTCACGGTCCGCTCGGCACCCGGCAACAGATCGTCGCCGAAAAGTGAGAGGTCGAAAGCGCTGTAGCTGGTCAGTCGATCGGCGTCATCGTCCGCGAAGTAACGCGTGCTGATTGCATAACAATGACCGGGTTGCGCCATCAGGGCCACGCCGATCTGTTTGTCGGGATCGGTCAGGAACGCAAGGCAGTGGGCGTATCGGCGTACCGGGCACATCTGGACGACGGGCGTGCTCCGCTCGTTGCGCTCCCATCGACCGTCCAGGCACAGTCGGGCCGCATGCGGATCCCTGGGGAAAACCAAGACCGTACCCCGGAACACGTCGTTCACCATGGGCACGACCAATTGCGGCGGTCCCTTGCCGCGTGGCTGAAGGTACACATGGGGCCGCAGCACTTTGTCGAAGTAGTTGGACATGAACAGCTCGTAGTCGCGGTAGGCGCCTTGAGATCGGACCGTTACCGTCACGTCAATTGCGTTCGCCGCGGCCAATTCGTAGCGCGCAGTGATCTCAGCTTTATGGCCATCCGTGGCGGACCACTTCGCTTCCACCCAACGAGGCGTGACTTGCGTCGTGCGCTCCATGTGCCTCGGCTGATCCATAATTTGGTTGACCGACATTAACTTGAAGAGGTTCAGCGCGGAGTATCGCGAGTCGATCACCTGCCCCCCCGTGCGTTTGTCAACCAGGCGCGTGACACCGTGATAGGCCCCGTCCAGCCGAATCGTTCCTTGGATTTGGCCGGTATCGAACTCGAAAACGCCCTCGTCGGTCGGCTTGAGAGAGAGGTCCGGCGAATCGGCAAACGCCCGCATCCCGGACAGTAGAAGGACCGCTGGCAGCATGTACCTAAACATCATGACTGTCTCCCGCGAAAAACGTCGAATCCGCAGCACTCACCGCACGCACGCAAGGTCGACACCCAGAATACCCGGCAACGATACGTTACTCAAGAAGAAGAGCTCGCTTCGAGTCACGAATGGTAACGGCGACCGATACGCCATACGCTTCTTCACATCGTCGCGCAGGCCGGCCGCCAGTTCGGCTTGGACTACTCCGCTGCCGCAGCAATGACTTCCTTCTGGCGGTTCAGCCGAACGACGGCAACACTGCCTTCGACTTTTCGAGATCCCAGCGTCACCGAGTGACTCTCGCCCCGCGGGGCAACGTAGACCATGTCGGTGCCGCCTGCGTGTGAGACCGTGACGATGGTTCCCTTTTCAGTCGTCGACATCTCGGCTTTGACAGATGGGCGTTCAGCCGGATATGGCGTTAGCACCCACGCGCGCGTTGTCGGCCCGTCGGCACGCAGTTTGTAGTCCAAAACGGGAATCGGCTTCTTCCTGGATGCCGGAGCAAATCCGAGGACGGGATCGTCGCGACCGACCACGATCTCAAGATCCAGAGCCGCCGTGCCGGCCGGCGTTACCATCAGATTTGCTACGCCTTCGTCCGTTCCCCACGCGGCCAACGTTTCGGCATCTTTGGCCGCAGCGTCGTTGTTCAGATGCCACAAGACGTCGTAGGCGTGCGGGCCCTGTGCGTCGAGACGATCCACGACGACCCAGTACTCGGGCCGGACAAAGATCACGGTTCGTTCGTGGGTGACGGGAATGTCACGTTTGGGGCCGTAACCGCAGTCGTAGACACCGTCCGCGGCATCGAACACCTTGTTATGAATCCACAGGTTGTCGAGCGGTTCGTCCGTTTCGTACGTGTGTACCAGCCCATTTCGCTGCTGCTGGTGACCGTCGACGAGAATCGTATTGTGTGCCCAAGTGCCTAAGACGTAACGGCGGTACTTACTGCGGTCATAGCCGTACGTGCCCGCTTCGGTCAACAACACGCGCCCGCAGCCGTAGATGAACATGGACAACTTGTCTTCATGCTGATGGCCGATGCCGTAAGGTCCGGATTCGAACAGCAAGTACCGATCGTCGAGTTCCCATCCGGAACGCATCACGTATTGGCCGGCATACGGAAAGACGACCGACGTGTATTCCGGCTCCGTACCCTGAGCCCCACCGCTTGCGGCCCAGCGAAAGTCCTCGCGATCAAACAACTCGGCGCCCTCTTCCAGCCAGGGCACGACGTTGGTGTACCTGGCGTCGTTCAGCGGCGGAAGTCGGCCCTCGGGTGTCATGGCCCTTAGATTGTACTCATACATCGGTTCGAGCTTCGCCAGGTAGTTCGCCGGCAGCGACACATCGTTATGGTGGGCGATCTTGTACAGATCAACGAAATTGCGCAGAGCGACCTGATGGTAGCCGGTGGTGAGTTCCTTTTGCGCGCCGTCGGGATACACCTGTTGATCCAGTTCCATGCAAAGACGATCCGCTGCGGTCTTCAACCACAACGACGCATCGTCACATTCTGGCAGCAGAATTCCCAGGTGCCCGAGGCCGTTGCATTCCATAGTCACCCAGTTGCCTTTGTGTTCCGGGTAGTCGAGCGTAATCCGCATCAAGTGATGGGCGTGTTCGATCCACGATTTCAAAAACACGACGAGATCATCGGGCTCTAGCGACGGTGAACCCAGGAAGTAGTGCAACGCGTCCGGCCACGAGCCGGATGTCCGGATACCGGCTTCGATGGTCCGCCAGATGAGCGTGTCGTTTCCCGTTCCGGCCAATGGCCAGGGATTGTCCTCCGCCCAATCACGCATCTGGGCGATCCACTCCTTCGCGTACCGCTCGTCGCCAGTCGCCCAATAGGCTTGCCCCAAAGTCCGCCAGTGAGGAAAACGATTGAGCCCATAGGTCCATTCCCTTGTGAAAGCCGGCTCGTCGGGATCGAACTTGTTGGCCTCCCAGTTGATATCCTCGCCCAGGAAATAGCCGCCATACACGTGATCCAGCACCTGATCGGCGCCTTGGACAATGGCGGGCGTGTCCGAATCGGCCGTGATCGTGATTACATCGCCGGTGGCCTTCTCCGAATGTGCCCAGAAATGCAGCGCCTCGAAGTTGCTCCAGTCACGCGGAATATCCGTTACGGCCAGTCCGGGCCGGTTTGGCAGGTTCGACCAGAGGGCCGCTTGCGCGCCCAGCTTTGTCAAATCGGTGGTTGGCCGCAAGCCTTGCCAGCGCTGGAATTCCGCGAGGTCCTCGAAGTCGCCCAGCGAAACGGGCTCTTTGCCGGTCAGCTTGACGTCGTCCAGCACAAGCGTCGTCTCCGGACTCGGCCGCCGATCGCCGTACGTCGAGCTGAACGCCAGGCGGTTGATCCAGTGCCAGCCGATCGGCTTGCGAGCCCGGCCCCATTCGCCGAGCGGCAACGTGAACTCTTTCCAGCCCGTCCAGTCGATTTGAATGCGCGTCGTGAAGTAATCCCAACCATCACTGCCGCCCGTGGTCGGAACGGAAACGTCCGGACGGTCTCGACAATCGAACCACCACCGTGGCGACTTGCGCGTGCGCATGTGCTGCAGAAAGGCGGCTTTGGCTGCCTCCAAATCCCCGGCCTCGATGGCCACGCGCACCGCTCGCAGATCGTCACGAGACAGATCGAGGCTGTGAAAGAAGTCCCGATCCGTCATGCGAGGCCCCGGCTGCGGCGGATCGTACTGTAGGCGAATATCGTCGATCAGCACGTCTGCGTCCGGGTGGGGCGTATTGCTCCATCCGGATGCCGTGAAGGTAAGCCCGTCGATCTGATCCCATCCGAGAGGCGAACGCGTGCCTCCTTTGCCCCCGATCGGCAACACGATCTCTCTCCAGCCGGTGAAGTTCAGCCTGACGCCGTAGGACCAGTAGTCCATGCCGTCAGTTGCCGGATTCTCGGACGGAACGATGATCATGAACCGCGCGGGCACCGATTTGGCATTTCGGATCCACAGTCGGAGCAGATGGTACTGCGACCAATCCTTCGGCACGTTCGGCACGGAGAAGCCGGTCTGCTGTGGATGGTTGCGCCAACGCACCGCGGCCAAGCCTTGTTTGACGTCGTCCGTTTGAATTTCCAGCCCATCGATTCCGGCGTTCGTCTCGCAATCCCAGATAGACAGGACTCGCGGCTGCGGGACTTCCTGAGCGGAAATACAAGTCGCCGCAGCGAGGCCAAGAAAGCAGACACATTCACGAATCACGGCAATGCCTCCCAACGCGGCCGTCGGCCGCACTCACGTAGGGTGGGCCAAGTCTTCGCGGGCCCACCGGGATCTGGGTACTGAGAAACTCGCGCAGAGTTACGACGGTAGTTCTGCAAACGACTCTCTGGCCGGATCGCCGTCGCGGGTCATGACGTCCACTAGGCGGCCATGCATCTCGCGAACCAATTCGGCATGGCGAGGGTCGGTGGCCAGGTTGTGATCCTCGTGAGGATCGTTTTTCAAATCGTACAGCGCCACGCCTCTGCGTTTGGAAAGTTGGAAGAACTTGTATTGTTCCGTGCGAAGCACCCGCACATGGTTGGCTCGCTGGCAGAATGCGTAGTCACGCCACGGCACATCGCGACCTTCGACCAACGGACGCATCGAACGGCCGTGGATCTCGTCGGGAACGGCATGGCCCAGGTAGTCCAAAATCGTCGGCATGAAGTCGATTTGGCTGACTGGCTGGTCGACGACCGTGCCAGGCGCGATGCGGCCGGGCAGTCGCATCAGCAGCGGGATTCGCACCAGATCGTCGTACATGCTCGTGATCGACTTGCCGATGCATCCGTGCGCGCCGACCATGTCGCCGTGATCGGTGGTGAAGACCACCAGCGTATTGTCCGCGAGTCCCAGATCGTCGAGCTTTTTGAGGACGCGCCTCACCTGGTCGTCGATGTACTTGACCATTCCGTGGTAGATGGCCGCGTACTCGCGAATGCCTTCCGGGCCCATGATGTTGCCCAGTCGTTTGCTCGCCCCGCGCTGGTCCCACTCGGGCATGTCGAAGCTGCCCGGCAACTCCACCTTGTCACGATCGACCATGCTGTAGTACGGCTCGGGGATGACCCATAGATCGTGTGGCGGACTCCACGATGCGGTGATCATGAAGTTCTTGTCCGCGTTTTGATCCATCAAATCCAGCACTTGACTGGTGATCTGCGTTTCCGGCAAGAACTCCGGCGGCACGAGGCTGCGCCCGATGATCGAGATGTAGGCCAGACGATTGTTTTCCAGGGCGTGAAAATCGTGGAATCCTTTTTCAACGGCCGGGGTCATTTCGACCGGACGTGCCAAGTACTTGCCCGGACTGGGATGGTCGGCGAACTTCGCAGCGGGCAGGTGCTCGGCCAGCAAGTTACGGTACACGCGGTTTGTTTTGGCGGCGTAGCTGTACGATTCGTAGCAGTCAAAGTTCCCTTTGTTGCCCAGGTGCCACTTGCCACGGTGGCCGGTGGCGTAGCCTTTGCGGTACAGGGACGTTTCCGTGTTGGCAAACGCGTCCTGGGCTAACGCCGGTTGGGTGTTGCGCCCGGGGCTGACGTTCATCAGGATGCGGTGCGTGTGCGGATAGACGCCGGTCAGGATGGAAGCCCGCGAGGGCGAGCAGTAGGGCGTCACGCAAGTCGCGTTTTCGAAAACCACGCCTTCGCGTCCGATGCGGTCCATGTGCGGCGTTTCGATGTACGGGTTGCCGGTCAGCGAAAGCGATCGGTAGTGCTGTTCGTCGGTCATCAAGAACAGCACGTTGACACCGTCTTTCTGCTTGTCACGCGTTGCGCAGCGGACGGTCGAGGGGGCGGCGGCAAGGGCTGCCGTGCCAGCGGCTGCGAGGAATTGGCGTCGGTCAAGGCGGGTGTTCGTCATCGGTGTCTTCCCTGGAATTCCAAAGGGCTGGGGAATATTCACGCGACCAATATCGCACTCAGGCGGCCGTAGAGCAAGCGTGTGGTCATTCGCGCAGGATGCCAGCCCAAGTAACAGCCTGTCGCACAATGTGAAAACGAGAGGGTGGTAGGGTTCAGACGGTCTGGATCGCATTTTAGTTCTGCGAAAGGCATCGTACCTGAAAGTCGATGTCTCGTTTTTGTCGATACGACCTGATGGAGGACGCACTGATGTATCGACCCTATCTTCTCTGTGTACTTGTCATTGGATGTACGGTTGCCTGCTCGGCCCGGTCGGCGCTTGCTCAACGAAATGGGCGTTATCAGCCGAGCCGGCCGACGACCAGTCCCTACCTGAACCTCGGCCGCACGGACTCTGGAGTTGTGGACAACTACAACGCCTTCGTTCGCCCCGAGCAGGAAATGCGGGACGCAATGCGACTTCAGCAGAACGCCATAAGAACGCAAGGCACGGACCTGTCGTTGCTGGAACAGCGCATGTCACCCGGACGGCGCGGAGTCTCACGGCCCGCTTCGAGGGCCAGTGTTTTCATGAATTACTTGCATTACTATCCGCGGCCAAATACGCTAATGTCACGGGGCACAATCGGCCGCAGGTAGTAGCAACCACCCGTTCCCACCGACATTTTCCCTCCGAGCCATGGACCGCAAGACTGCCAAAGAGATGCTTGCGCGTGCTGCCACGTTCAGCGAACGTGTCGACGCGGTGAAGGCTGCAATCGACGCAGGGGTGTCTCTCGCGGAGGTGGAAGAGCATTTTGACTGGCAGGACGCCAACCGTAAGTATCATTCGCACGGATCCGCCAGTCACGGCCCCTCGCGGCAAAGATCCGCAATCAGCGGCAGGTGATCCGATCCCAGGTCGGGACCGATCCAGCAACCACACGGCCGCCATTCGGCCCCCGTGAGGACGTGGTCGATGCGCGACTCGTACTGCCAGCCGAGGACGTTGGTTCGCTTGGTGTGCCCGAATCCGAAGCCTGCAACGGCAAACGCGTTGGCATACTTGGACCACGCCTGCCGATAGATCGAACTGTCCGCCGGCATGTTGAAATCACCGGCAATCACGACGGGCTCGGAGAACCCGTTGATCCAATCAGCCAGGTCTTTGCATTCCTGCCGCCGGTACTCGATTTCATCTTTCAATGCCCCGCTCTTGGACGGGCTGATCAACGTGCGCCGGCTGAGCACTTCTTCGATCCCTTGGCGAGGCGTACGAAGATGTACGTTGACGAATCCGACGCGATGATTGGGCGTTTGGATCACGCAACGGAGCGCGTCGACGGGAGGCCATTCGCGGGGCGGCCAACGGCATTCGTGGTGTTCAACGTTCCCGATCGGATAAGGCGAAGCCGTAATCAGCCGGCCTTGTCGGCGGACGTGCCACCCAGTCGGCCAATCCAGTTGCAGGTCCATTTGGCATTCCTGCAAAGCGACGATGTCCGGATTGGTGCTGGCGATCAAGGCCGCCAACTTCGCACTGTCGACGCAGTCGTTCCGGACGTTCCACGAGACCACGCGAATGTCAGGATTGCCCGACCGAGCGAAGGTCGACCAAGGAAAGCAGGAGCCCATGACTGGGCCGACCAGGACGCCGACAGCCAAAGCCAAAGGCCAAAGGAGACGACGGCGCCATGCCAAAGCCGCCGGGATCAGCAGCACAAGCGGCAAACCGTAAATCCACCTCGGCCCAAACAGCATCAACGTGGCAAACCACCAACGGTCGCCGCCAAGCCGAAGCACCAACCATACGATGAGAACGGCCAATGCGTACAAATAGACGAACCGCGCAACGCTCCTGCCGGCCGGTCGGGGGTGGCATCCTATTCCAGATTCGGCCCGCAATTCCAGCAAGCGCTGCGCCACTGTCGCTGGCGGCTTGCCGTCCACATCACGATCGCCAGTGGCAGGCGAACTGCATATCTGATCGGCACGGGAAATGGGTGATGGAACGTTCATATCCTCAAGGCAATGTCACCAAACACGTCTCGCCTGCCTGCCAGGATATCAAATGTCGAGGTTTGTCGACAGGTCCCGTCCGGCAGCCGGGACCTACTCCTTCATGCTTGACGTCCGCTTAGTGACAGCTTGGGAACCATGGCAGTCCCGCGAAACTCGACCAGGTACGCAACCGCCGCATGAGCCAAGGTCCCGGCACCGCCCACCAGCACCCACGAGTGCCAATTCGTCGGCGGGAACCACTGCATCGCCAGCAGCCATACGGCGGGTGCCACGGGAAGCAAGAGTAACGGACTCGCGACCGCTTGCCGAAGGTACGAACGCACGGGTACATCGAGGACGCGGCATATGTACCACGCCGCCACCACGTTGACACACACGCTGGGGACGGCCGTCCCGACCGCAACGCCCAGAATCCCATACGGCCCAATCAGTGCAATACTGATCGAGATGTTTGCAATCGCCTCGATAATAGCCGCTATCGTCAGCCAGCCCAGTCGCCCCATTCCATACAGAATCCGTCCGGCGACAGTCTGCGACAAGTAAAACGTCATGGCAATGGTCAGAACCACTAATACCGGATAGCTGGCCTCTGCATGTGGTTCGTCAAGCCAAAGAGACAGGAAGGGTTTTCCCAGCATCAAGAGCCCCATGGCCACGGGTAGGATGAGCAGAAGAATGTAGCGTGTCCCATCCAGCAGAGCGCGGCGAATCGCTTCTTGATCCCCGCGTGTCTCAAGGGCACTGATCGCGGGGGTCAGTACGGCGGTCAACGACCATATGCAATCTCGCACGTATTCCGTGAGTCGAGCCGCGAGGACGAAAGGGGTAATCCACTGTGGTGCCAGGAAAGCGCCGATGACAATTGCGTCGGATGAGTAGGAAATGCGTCCGGCGATCAACACCACGAATGCTCGCAGACTGTAACTGCGAATCGTTCGAAACGTCTCCAGGCTGACGAAGCGAGGCGAGAAGCGGAGGTAGGGCAGATAACGTCGAGCGACGATCGCTTCGACCAAGCTTTTGGCCAGAGAGCACGCGAGCATCACGGCTGCGAGATGCACGAGCCCGCCTCCCGAGGCCAGGGTCGTCAACATGAGACTGGCAGAGACGAATCGATTTCCTGTTTCGATTGCGGTCTTTGCCCGAAATTGTCCGAGTGCGTTGAGGACACACGCAAAGACACTCCCTACCAAGCCAACGGCAACGACGGCTCCCAGCAGCAAGATCAGCCAGCGAGTGTCGTTCGCAACCTCGGCTGAAACGTCAAAGGGGCGGCGCCACAAAAACGCGAGGCCAGCCGACGCGGCCAAGGTGATGGCTGCCGCACCGACGAAGATGTAGAGCGTGGTACAAAACACGCGATTGAGCTGGTCTCGATTTCTGATCTCTTCGAACTTGGCCACGTAGCGAATGATGGAGACACCAATGCCGAGATCGAACAGCGTAAAGTAGGCCACCGTGGCTTCGACAAGGCACCAGATTCCGTAGTGCTCATCCCCTAGACCGTGAACGAGTTTGGGGCACATCACGAACGCCACCACGACCGCCGAGGCGAAGCTTAGAAAGTTCCACGCGGCGTTCGTGAGGAGCGTTTTCTTGTCCGTGTTTGCAGCACCGCTCATTGCCCCGCCCCATCCTGGATGCCAAGTAGTGTCGTATCTTCAATCGGTTTCACGGCTCGCCAGTCCGCGGGTCGCCCCAAGGCGCGACGCAGACAACGACGAACCGCCTCGGGCAGAAACAGACTCGCCAATCCTCTCCAGGCGTCCGCGTGGCCCGGAGACATTGCCAACGCCCGTACGTACCAGGGTAATGCCGCTATCCGCGAGCGGTCGCGCGACGTGGCCCCAAGCTGAGAATACATCACCGCGTAACACTGTCGAATCAGAGGCCGAGGCAGCTTGTCTCCATGCTCTTTGACAAAACGATCCGTCATCTTGAGGACGGTTAGCAACTGGTTGTCGACGTGGCTGGTGAGATTCGCATGGCCCGTTCGGTACTTCACCAGTCGCTGGTCCACATAGTCAAAGTCGTAATGCGGCGTGACTCGCTGCCACAACTCGTAGTCGCTCGCATGCCGGCATTCTTCATTGAAAAAGCCGATGCTCTCGAACACCTCGCGACGGACAACGGAAGAAGAGAAACAAACGAAGTTCTGCCGGAACATTTGCTCGAAGACCTTGCCGCGAAACGGAGGGAACTCATCGTTAGCCAGTGGCCGACCGTGCGGATCAATGTTCTGGCGACGGCTGAACACGACCCCCAACTCCGGTCGGCCGCTGAAGAGCGGAAGCTGCCGTTCAAGCTTCTGAGGCAGCCATGCGTCGTCTGCATCGAGGAACGCAATGAACTTCCCCTGCGATAGTCGAATGCCTGTATTTTCAGCCGCAGGCTGCCCTCGGTTTTCGGTTCGGTGATAGCGAATTCGAGGATCGTTCAGGTAAGGCTGAATCACCTCCTCCGTGTTGTCTGTGGAGCCATCGTCAATCACCAAGGCTTCCCAATCCGTAAACGTCTGGCCGAGCACAGAGTCGAGTGCGTCGGGAAGAAATCGAGCGTAGTTGTACGTGGCTGTAACAACGCTTACCGTTGCACACATGGCACCTATCCTCCTCACTACGAGGTGAGAGCGTGTTTGACCTTGGAGATGCAGAACCGGTGCTTCCCTGATGGTTCCGCAGGCAGTTCCCTCACAAATTCGTATTCCACCTTCGTGTCATCGCCGAGATAGCGTTTCGTCTCCGTCTCCAAGAACCCTAAATCAGATTTCGGCGGTACCGAGCTAGCGGCGCCCATCGCGATCTTGTAGAGCACGTGTCCGGGCGCATCTTGATGCAACTGAACCTGTCCAAGCCCGGGAAGCTTGGCCACGACGTAGGTGGCCAGGAACACGCCCGAGACCAAGCGGTTGTCGTTGCCGACGAGAAAGTCGGTGATTCGGCCTTCAACGCTCTGCAGCCGTGACAAGCCGCGACCGCAAGGGCACGTCGACTCGTCCAGGACCCCGACATCGCCGATCCGATAACGAATCATCGGCATGGCCAGATTGAGCAGGTCAGTGACCAGGATTGCGCCGGATTCCCCTGAGCGAGCGGGCCGGTCCCCTCGAACGACCTCGATGTAGAGTCCTTCGCCCATTGTATGGAGGCCGTTGTGTTCCGGACATTCGCTGGCGATGACCGAGAATTCCCGGCATCCATAACGGTTGAAAATTGGGCAGCCGAAGACCCGCTCGATTCGCTCGCGGTCTGCTGGCTCCAGGACTTCGGCCGAGCTGACAATGGCTTGGGGTTGATACGGTTCGAGATTGTGCGAATCGAGATACTCAGCTAGAAGAGCGAGCGACTTGGCATAAGCCTGAATAATCTTGGGACGGAACCGTTTCAAGGCGTGGTGAAACGACCTCATCTTTGACTCCGTTACATGGCCCGTGTCCAGGCACAAGTTGCGGTCGATGAGCAAGTTCCGTAGACGCCACTTCAGTGTGTTTTCCGGTATGTCGGGCGTGGATCCCCAGACCATCGCCACTCGGTCACCGATATCCCAACCGGCCCAGCGATTGTGACGCCACGTGGCGGCGGCGCGAGAGCACTTCCGGTCGTGGCTCAGGAAGAACGAGATCGCGGCACCCGTCGAGCCACCGGTTTGGTCTTGTATCAGGTCGTCCCGTGACCAGTTCGTAGCCACCATGTCGTCACGGTGGTGCTGAATATCTCGCTTTTCCAGAATAGGAAGGGCCGACAGATCGCTTAACGAATTCAAGTCGCCGGGAATGAATCCAACGGAATCAGAGCGTCTTCGGTAGAAAGGACATCTACGATGGGCATGTTCCAGGACTCGCTTCAAACGTTCGAGCGCCCGTTCGCGGATTTCCTCGCGCGGCAGGAATTGTGTCCGTTCGAACTCGTGCAGGTAGCGCAGTTCGGCGGAATCTCGCGTACGCCAGCGATCCAACGGGTAGAGAACGTTGCGGACGATTCTCTGATAGATGGACATTTCCCTCTATACCTTGCTCGTGTAATTCCTAAGCTCTGCCTGGGACAGCGTTGTTTTCCGGCATCGTGCCTTCCAACACAGGCCCCGTATCTGGCTCCCAAGTTGGTGTTTGCGAATCCGACGTTTTCAGCCACTGATTGATACAAACGCGAAACTTGCCCGACTTTGCTCTCGATATGGTATCCACCGCTTCAAAAGTGACTCGCATCTTCCCGTGGAACACTTGGTCGATGACGCTCTTCAAGTATTCCTTCTTGATGTCGTCGGCAGCATCGCGACGCCCCTTCTTTATGCGGATTGTCAAGTGGTCCCGGCTGTCTTGGATGATCTGCAACTGGCCGACATCGGGTCCGTCCGCGATGAAATCGTGGCAGATGGTACCCGAGATCAAGGAGTCGTTGTGGGGCGAGTAGAGGAAATCCGTATCGCGCCCCGCATTCATGCCCATTCGCGGAAGCGTCCTTCCGCAACCGCACTGTCCTGCAAGAGGCACGCCCATGTCGCCGATCTCATACCGGATGAACGGCATCCCGTAGTTTTCAAGATCCGTAAGTAGCAGATGCCCCGGTTCGCCGGCCTTCACCGGCTTGTTGCTCATCTGGAATTCCACGTGCAAGCACTCGGCATTGATGTGCAAGCCGTCATGCGATTCGCATTCGCATGCAATATGGCCGCACTCCCGCGACGAGTAGCAGTTGAAGACGGGGCAGTCGAACACTTCCTCGAATAGAGCTCGATGGTTGGCCAACAGCGGTTCGCCTGTTGCCAGAATGCCGGCGGGACGGATCCGATAGGGCGTCGCGTCACGGATGTACTTGGCCAGGACCGCCAATGCGTACGGAAACGCCCGAATCAGCCGCGGGCCAAACCGGTCCAGCCTCTTGGCTAGTTGCGACATCACGGCTTCATTAAGTTCGCCCGTATACAGAAGCAGACGCCGGTTTACCAGCCGGTACCGTAGCTTCTGCTTCCATGATTCGTCATCAAAGAGGTCTTGGACCGCCGGCCACAGAACGGCGACCTTCCGGCCGACATCCCAACCGCACCACTGGTTGCAGCGGTACTCCACGGCCATTTTGACGTTCAGGCATGCGTTGTCACGATAGAACGGCGTGTGCGTCCCCGAGGAACCGCCGGTCGTCGAGCTGTGCCGCTCCGAGGGGCGCAGGTTGCGGGCGATCAGTTCGTTCTGATGCCGAACCAGGTCGTCTTTCGTCAGCGGTGCCAGCAGGCGGAGATCATCAAAATCGCGAATGTCCTTCGGTGTAATCCCCGCTTCTCCGAAGCGTCGGCGGTAGAAGGCGGTGTTCTCGAACGCGTGTTCCAGAATCGCTCGCAGCTTGCGAAAGCGGAGATCCTCGAACTGTTGGTGCGGCATCCATTGCGTCGCTTCCAGGCTGTGGAGCGACGGGAGTATCCTCGTTCCCTCTCGCCGTTCGTTGAGCGGGAAGAGTGCGTGTTTCGAAAGACAATCCAGTAATCTCATCTAAGTCCCCAATGCGGCATTAGGAAACAGTCCGAATCCGAATAGCTTGGATTCAAGTCGACTCCAGAGCGAACACCATTCGTCCAAGGCATCCTGTCTCGCTTTGGCCCTCTCGCACTCCCACTCGTAGGCACGCGGGTAACCGTCGCCGTTCAACTGCGAATTCAGCGTTTCCCACTCATCGAGTCGCTTGGCCGAGTCGTCGGGTACGACCGCAAGACCGCGTGTCAAACTAGCGGGGCGAAAACGGACCTGCGGCGGCGACTGTTTGTCCAGAATGATCTCCGTCCAACCCGTTTTTCGAGACAGTGGATGAAGCTTCATCTTCGCAAGGAATGCCTCGTCCTTTTCATTGCGCCCACTCCAGAACATGTCGGAAAAGAGGAAATCGCCCAGGCTGTAGAAAACCGGCACGCCGTCAACGATCTCCGCAGGCTGCAACACGTGCGGATGGTGCCCCAGCACGAGGTCCGCGCCGGCATCCACAAGACTACGAGCCCAGGCTCGCTGCTCGGGCGATGGCATCTGGGCCATTTCCTGCCCCCAATGCAACTGGACAATCACCCAGTCCACCTGCCGTCGCAGCTCCTGAATCTGGGCCACGCAATCAGACACGCGCAAAGGGGCAACGCCCGGCGAACGTTCTCGGGCATACAGCGGGCTGACCTGCCAAACATCGCAGTAGGCCAGCAGCCCGATGGTGTGTCCGTTGTGGTTTAGGATGGCCGGAGCGCAGGCAGCGCCGTTGTTGTCGCCCGCTCCTGCGTGGGCGATCCCAGCGACATCAAGCTTGTCGCATGTTTCGGCCAGGCCTTCCGGTCCGTAGTCCATCATGTGATTGTTGGCCACCGCAACGAAGTCAAAGCGGGCGTACTGCAGAGCATCGATGGCATGCGGCGCACCCCGCAATGTCAATTTGGATGGCGTTACTTTCGGTCGTGCAGTCAACGGCGATTCCAGGTTTCCGAATCTCAGGTCGGCGTCGCACCAATGGGGCAACACCTCGCCCAGCGGGTACTCTGGACCGTGCCGATCCAACAGGCGATGGTAGCGGCCGTTGAACGCCAAGTCGCCGACTGCCACGATTTTCAACGGTTGTCTACTCATGCACCATCACTCCTCATATGCCGATCATGCTGATGGACGCACATGTCGCTTGACTCCTGACTGGCCAAGCAGATTTGCTCGGAAAACATGCGGCAGTGCAAGGCAAATGCCGCCAGCCAAAGCCAATTGAACCGTAGCAGGTTGTGTGAAAACAGTCCGAAAAAGAGCAGCAAGAGCACCGTGTGTACACAAGCTTCGGTAAGCCTAGAGAGCATCTGCTGGTCGGCATCCGAGCCCTGCTTCGCCAACGCAGCCGTCCGGCGGCAGTTGACCATCATCGCCGCTAAGACCAGAAGGAACGCTCCAGTACCCAAAACGCCCGTTTCACCGAGCATTTCGCCGAGCAGGTTGTGCGGATCGAGCGGCACACCGTCGACATTCGCGACGCGATAAGGGATGAAGTTGCCGATTCCTACACCGGTAACAGGGAACCGCTCGAACATCATTAGCCCGGCCATCATGCCTTCGATCCGCCCCATCGCCGATTCGTGAGCGTTCGATGGCCCGGCCGAAGGATCCCAGAGGGTTCGCAATCGGTCCTTGCTGTCTTGCGGCATGGCAGCCCACACGGCGACAAGGAGAAGTCCCATGCAGACGAGACCCACAATTCTTGCCCGATGTGTCTTCCTGCTGACAGCGGTCAGAAATACGAAGACGACGAAACCCAGCATGCCGCTTCGGCTGTTCGTCAGAACGATCGCCGGTATTGCCAGCAGGACAAATGCCACCAGCGCGGGCGGAAAAAGACATCGCCAGATTTGTGGCCAGGTTCGAGTGAAGTATTGACGGGCGTCCCAAAGAAAGTGCACAAGAGGCAACGCCAGCACGCTGGAGGCAGCGACGGCGTTTGGATGACCATAGTCTGTATCCAGGCCGATCAGCCGTTTCACACCCATCATGTAGGCGCCCGCGCCATGCACGAAGTACTCGTATTCCGATTTGCCCAGGTAGGCCGCCGTAATGGCAACGTAGCACGTAACGACGAAAACTAGTTGATAGGGCGTTCTGATGGCAGACAACAAGACAAAGTAAGAAACGACCAGAACGATGTACTTGTACAACTCTACCCATGCGGCCGAGCCGTCCAGCGAGCAAATCGATGAAAGGGTCAAGGCGGCCAGGAACAGCAACACGGCGTATGTCTGAAGCGAGGGGCACAGTCGCAACATCCCAAATGCCATTACGGCCGAGATTGTGGCAATCGCCCATAGACGTTCCGCGTGCCATTCGGCCAACTTCGGAAACAGCATCTCTCCCGGTCTGATGATAAACAAAGCCAGCCAAAACACGGTCATCCACAGGACCACGGAACGAGGCCAAATGCCGGAGCGCAGGGAATCCTGCCATCCGGAGGCGGCAATTCGTGGTTCGTGGATGCATGTCGAAGTCACGTGTCTAACCTTTTGCCAACTACGTGGCGAAACCCCGTAGGTCCCCCCTGGCGGACTCTGTCTTTACTCGTATTCTTCGTCTCGCCCCTGCCGCCTTGCATGGCAGGAACTCCAGTTTGACCGGTTAATGAAGAAAAGCGGTCATCGGCCGACCCCTGCCAGCTCGTCTGGCAGGATCGCAAGTTCCGGGCGAGCGTTCGAAACTGATTCACCTGCCGCACGAGGCGGCGGGGTCTCGGTGCGATATTCGTTCGATTTCTCTAGCTTTTCAAACTGGTCCACCTGCCTGACGAGCAGGCAGGGGTATGTTGATTTGCGGGTAAGGACAAGGCCCGGCAGGCGAGACCTACGCTGTCACAACCGGCTTGCCTGTCAGACGCATATACAGATTCACGTACTCCTCCAATACCTTCTTCTCCGAAAACCGCAATTCGGCATGGCGTCGCGCATTTTCACCGAACGTCTCTCGAAGCGCGCTGTCGGACAGCAATTTGCAAATCCGATCGGCCATCGGCTCTGGTGAACCCGCCGGCACAAGGAAGCCGGTACGCCCTTCTTCTACGACCTCCGAATTGCCTCCAACATCCGTGGCGACTGTGGGAACGCCAACGCTCGCGTATTCGATCAGCGCGTTCGAGAGCCCCTCCGAGCTGCTCGACAAGACTCCCACGTCACAGTGCGGCAGGACTGTGACCGGATTCTCGACGCTGCCGACCCATGAAATCTGCTTATCGATTTCCAACTCGCCGGCAAGCGACCGCAGTCCATCGAAGTATTCCGGCAATTGTCGTCCGACCACCAAGAACCTCGCATGCGGAAACCGGCGGAGCACGGATCGGGCGGCGTGAAGAAACGTGGGATGGTCCTTCACCGGACGAAGCGTCGCGACAATGCCCACCACCTGCTCGCCGTTGCGAATTCCGAGAGATTCCGGCAAAGCGACATTACAGAGCCCTTGTGCCAGCCGCTCGGTGGACAGTGGATTCGGGATGATCGTAATGCGATCGGTCGGCAACCACTCGTTGTGTACGGCAGACTCCTTTGCCGCTCCGCAATTAGCGGCGTATTCGGCTCGCAGCAGACGCATCACCCGCGCTTGCCACAACGTTCGCCGAGTGTGCCAGAAGCCTTCGTCTCGCCGAACGCCCAGCACCTTGCCCTGTCTGGCCAACCGCGTCGCCAATAGCGCCGCAGTTTCACTTGATTGGAAGAACGCGTGGACTACATCGATGTGGAGCGATCGGATGACTCGCGCCAGTCGGACCAGACGCTTCACCGCGTTTGCGGGGCTGAAACGGTACCCTCGGCCAAGAACGATCGGTTCGTCAGGGAATAGGCGCGAGTGCTCGTCGCTCACGTCCCCCAGCACGGCAAAATGCACTCGCAGCGATTCTCGCGGGAGCCGTCGCAGGAGGTACAGCAAATGTTGCTCGGAGCCGGCGCACGGGGTGGCAAATTCGTCCATCAAGAACAGTACATTGATCTTATCGTGCAGTCTGCGACTGTCAGCCGAAGGGGACGATTCCACGAGCGTTTCGGCGCGGCTCGGGCGGTCCTCGGCCGCACCGCCGCGTGCTGGCGAGTTCGTGTTGTCCAACAAGGGTGATATCAATTCGGGCATGGGGCGACTATGTCTTCGAACAAATGTTGGTACTGTTTCGCCAGACGGTCGAACGTGAACTCCTCGACAACTCGCTTACGCCCGCTTTGGCCCATCGTGCAACGCAGCGTCTCGTCCGTCAGCACATCGAGAATCCCATGAGCAAGCTCTTCAGGGCTGCCGGATTCGACGCAGAGGCCATTTACGCCGTGGTCGACGACCTCGGGCACACCGCCCACGCGAGTGGCGACGACGGCAACGCCGGCGGCAAATGCTTCCAGCACGACGACGGGCAGACCCTCGGTGAACGATGAAAGGGCGAACAAGTCGAGATGAGGAAGATAGCTGTCCAAGTCAGACCGAAATCCAGCGAGAATGAAGGATCGGTCCAGGCCTCTCTGGCTGATACGTTCTCGAAGGCGTTCGCGTAGCACCCCGTCACCAAAAATCACGAATCCGACCTGTGAGTTCTTGGAGACGACATCCGCGGCAGCGTCGACCAGAACCTCGAATCCTTTTTCCGGACTCAGACGCCCTGCGGCACCCACGATCCACCGGGGCCGAACAGGAAAAAGGTCGGCCAGGTGATCGCGATATTCTGGCTTTGGCTCCTCGACTCGATCGATGCGGATGGCATTGCGGATGACCCGACATTTCTCCGAGGCAACACCGCAACCCAGCACCCTGCCTGCCTGCCCGCTCGACACGCAAACTACGCGATCCATCCGCCGCAGGACCCGTCGGTCGATCGCCTCATAAAGCCGAACCCGAAGCGATTCGCCAGTCCAACCGTGCGACACAGAGACAATGGGCATGCGCAGCCGCCGAGCTGCCGGCAGACCCACTAAGTTCGCCTTGTATCCGTGGCAACAGAGCAGGTCTGCGTTCACTTCGCGAAGAACTGTGAGTAACTCCCCGTGGGCAGCCAGCAGACGCGGCGTGTCGTGCCGGAGTGAGACACCTTGGAACCCGGCATCCTGGACGTGCTCCAGGAGATCTCGGCAAAGCCCCGTCTCGGAAAAGGAAACGAAGGTGGACTCGTAGCGCGGCGCAAGGGCCTGGGCCAGGCCGAGCATTTGCCGCTCCGGACCGCCAAAGAAACGAGATGATGTTAAGTGGACGACGTTCATCGGTTCCTACGTAGCGCAGGTTTGTAGCCTTTCGAGTTCTTCTGCCTGATTGGCCGGTTGGAGGCTTGCTCCACCGACACATTTCATCCAAACGTGGTCGAGTTTGTCGGCCAGTACGTCCCAGTCGTATTGCTCAACGACGACCTGGTAGGCACGATCGGCCATTTCGAGATGCTGTTGAGGATTGCCGATTGAATGAATCAGCGCGTCGGCCATGTCGTCGACCGACTCAACTTCGACAATGTGCTCGCCCGGTGCGAAGCAAAGCCCCTCGGCACCCACTTTGGTCGACACGACGGGCAGTCCGCAGGCGGCCGCTTCGATGATCTTCAGCCGCGAACCGCCCCCGATCCGCAACGGAACGGCCATTACGCCGGCACAGTGCATGAACGGACGCACGTCGGCCACGTCCGCGTGAAGCCGTACGTTCTGACTCTCGCCAGCGCGATCGACCAGCCATGCCGGTGGTTTACGCCCCACGATGACCAACCCGGCCGACGGGTGCCGCGACAAGACCCGTGGAAAGATCCGATCGAGCATCTGGGTGATTCCATCCAGGTTCGGCCGCCAGTCGAGGCTGCCCAGGAATAGGATTTGATTTGGATTACGTTCCATGTCGATTGGTTTGAAATAGGAGACGTCCACGCCGTTTTCGACGACGCTCACGCGCGGAGCGCCGAATTCGCGACGAGCCAGCTTCGCGTCTTCTTCGCTGACGGTGACCACTCGTGTCGCCTCGCCGAAGACGCATCGTTCAAACCTCTGGAACTTCTTCCATTGATGGCGGATGTACCATCGTTTGAGCGGGTTGGTTTCGTTCTCGTAATACCGCTGCCAAATCAACGACTCGACGTTGTGCGCCATGACGACGGTTACACGGCTTCCTCGCTTGTGTTTCGAGTTGGCGTTCAGCGCATCAAGTGATTCGGCGTACGGCGACCACTCGCAGTGCCACAGGTCCACGTGATGGCTTGATGCATACTTGGTGATGGCCTGCCGTAACGCTCGACTGGCATGGGTCTGGACCGAGTAGGGCAGCCGCGATGCGAGGTTCCAGGCAAGCCGTGCATAGAAACCAAGAGTTGGCCGCGAAGCCGAACCGGTTGGCGCGATTCGATCCACCACGATTGTTTGGATGCCTTGCGATCGGAAATACTGTTCCGCCTCGCACGCCTCCTGCTCGTCGGTGTTTCGATGGCAGATGTAGGTCAACCGATGGCGCCGCGCGAGTCGAAGCGTCAGGTTAAGCGTACGGATTCGCTTGCCCGATGTTGCCGGATACGGCAGCTCTTCGTCGACAATGGCGACTCTCATGATTTTCGTCCGATTGCGTATCGTGGTTCGTGCGCGTACCCAACGGGCTACGCATGGGTCGACGGCCGGGCCGCTAGAGGAGCATCTGAATCTGACGATTGACGCGCGCCGCAAATCGCCTCGACAAGCATACCTGCGCCTGCACCCAAATGGATGGCCAAAAAGACCAAAGGCAACCATGAAAGGACCGCCAGCTTTCGTTGTCGTATCGCGATCACTACCGAGGTAGCCAGCACAATCAATACATAAGTGAGAATTGCACCCAGATAGACCCGTAGCAGCCAGGTGGAGAGCCATGCGAGTCCTGGGCCGATTATGCAGCCAAGGACGAACAACCCCGGCAGGAAACTCTTGAGCGAAAGCGTCTCCGGGTGCTTTCGAAACAGCCGTACCCGGCCGCGTCCGTATCGCGCGAGTTGCCGGAACAGCCCCCGCAGATTCCCTCGGGGCCGATAGTGTACGGAGACGCTGGGCGTGAAGTAGCAGCGAAAACCGGCTCGATCCGCCCGGTAGTTGAATTCCACGTCCTCGCACGCATCGAAACGTTCGTCGAATCCGCCGAGCTCCTCGAAAACGTGCCGACGATAGGCCACACCGACACTGATGGCCGGTACGAATCGCTCTTTGGAGGAATAGATGTGCGAATCGGGATGATGTCCCAACCGAGATGAACGAGCGGCGGCTACGGCACATTGGAACGCATTTGCGTCCGAGACATCCTGAGGTTGCGGACGACCTACACAGTCTGCGCCCGTGGTGCGAAACGCGTCGGCCAGGTCACGGAGGTATTGGTCGTCGGCCAATTCGCAATGTCCATCAACGACCACAACGATGTCGCCGCGGGCCTGTCGGACGCCGATGTTACGTCCCGCACTGGACCATCGCCGTGGATTGGCATACAGCCGCACGTTGTTGTGGCGTTCGGCGATCTCCATCACAACCGGCACCGTCTCGTCTGTGGATTCTCCGTCGGCCACAATCAACTCGAATCGGTTCGCGGGATAATCCTGCGACAACAGTTGATTCAACACATTCCCAATGGACTTCGCCTCGTTTCTAACTGGGATGACGACGGTGATGAATGGCGTCCGGGGAAGCTCTCTTCGCTCCGAGAACGGCGGGGCGGTCGTCAACCTCAGTTCGCTCAACAGCCCGGAATCGGACCTAAGCGTTTGGCTATCGCCCGTAATTGTCGTGACGTTGGAACTCATGTTGGTGCCTGCAAGCCAACGTTGGGTTTCAAGGTGTCGGATGTCGGGTGTCAGGTGTCAGACCACTGAAACTCGATGTGTTAGACTTCAACGACCAACTCCTCCGACTCTTGGTCTTCGTTTCGTACACGCTCTTCGGGATCCAAGCCGGCTTTCTGAATCACGTCGCACAATCGTCCGAAACGAAATATTCCCAACAGTCTTTCGAGCTTTCGTTCGGTGCTCGCCAAGCCAACGCGGTGGCGGAATTGCGATGTCCACGAATCGCTGCCCATTTGGGGTTGCCCGGGATCCACCTCCCATGGATGAATGTAGAACACGAACGGTTGCTGACGCTTGCGATTGATTCCCTTTAAGCGGCGAATCGTCCAACCCAGCGGGAACAGCCGGAAATACCCGCCTCCTCCGACGGGCAGGTTCCAGCGACCGTATCGGGCGACTGCCGGTGGACATTCCACGATACGTCCGGACGGCGTGTCGATCGTATGCACGCCGAGTTGTGCGCCGGGGATACCGTACCGGTCGTGGCGGATGGGGAAGATGCTGGAATCGACCGAGAAGCCTTCTTCCGCCAGAATGTCGAGCGCCCAAAGTGACCGGTTCGTGATTGAGAAAGTCGGAGCGCGATATGCCACGACGTCGTCACTGATGATGTCCGTCAGAACAGCGCGTGATTCGCGCAGATCGCGGCGGAACTCGATAGGCGATTGTTCGTAGATCAGCCTATGCCAGTAGCCGTGCGAGCCGATTTCATGGCCTGCCTCGTGAATTTCCCGCACCAAACGCGCGTGCCGGCGCGCCACCCAGCCCAGGATGAAAAATGTCGCTGTGACCTCGTGACGATCCAACAAGGCGAGCAGCCGCCGCGTGTTGGACTCGACGCGCGGGGCAAAGCTGTCCCATTCGATTCGGCGGATGTGATCTTCGAACGCCGATACCTGGTAGTAGTCTTCCACGTCGACCGTGAACGCGTTCAACAGCTTGCCGTTCGACGATGCCTTGCCGTTGCCGCCGGCTGCCGTTTCCGGAGCCAGAACTGCAACAGTCGCGGGAGCGGGCGGCTCGCTGACGGCTTGGCGATCCAGCCCGGTGGATTGCAGCATTTTCCCGACATCACGGTGGAGCCCCATCCAGCGTTTGGATCGCTCGCCGCTGATTCCCAACAGATGAATCAAGGTACTCGCCACCACACGAGCATCCATGGACAAGCTGCCGTGCTGTACGTACTCGAGGTCCAATACGAGCTTGTGCCGAACGCTGCCCAAATCAACATCGGGATCCAGATTCACTTGAGCCAAGCCGGTGACGCCGGGGCGTACGGCCAGTCGGTTAAGATACTCCGGAATGTCCTCAGCCAAAGAAGGCACGAACTCGGGTCTTTCGGGCCGCGGCCCAACCAGTGACATGTCCCCTTTGAGCACGTTGAACAGTTGCGGAAACTCGTCCAGGTGCAATTTGCGCAACACTTTGCCAACGAAGGTCGTACGTGGATCGTTCTTCTGCGCCCATACGGCGCCCGTCCCCGCTTCTGCGTCCACTCGCATGGTGCGGATTTTGTACATCCAGAACACGCGGCCGTTTCTTCCGACTCGGATCTGGCGGAAGATCCCCGGGCCGCGAGAAGTAAGACGCACCAGCAGCACCAGCAGTCCGATGATTGGCAAGCCGGGTATTAGGAGCAACGTTGCCGCTACCAGATCGACGGCGCGCTGCCAACGGACGTACGGCTGCGGAGCGACGAAAGCGTCTTCCGCCGTCGCTCTCCAAGCGGACCAAAGGTCGACAATGTTTCCGTTGACGGATGCGAGGGAAGCGGCCAACTGCGAGGAATCCTCGGCCGCTGCAACGCGTTCGCCATTCACTCCAGGCGATTTGTTCGCTTTCATCAGTGTTAGTGGCTCATTCGTTTTTCTGGTGTCTTAGGGTGAACAAGATTCAGGCTTCCTCGCAGTGCATTTGACGATCGAAGTCTCTAAGTAATTTGCGTGTCCATCGTTGGGCCGCTCGCTTGTGCAGGAGCGTAGGGGTAGCGGCCGTAGCGGTAGGCATAGTGCTTGAAAGGAACGCCATTGAGGACGATCCCAACTGGGCAGACGTCGGCTGAAAACAGTCGCTCACAGGCTGCCTGTACTTTGTCGATCCGACTGACGTCCCACCGGGCACAGACGACGCACACGTCGGCAGTCTTGGCCAGGCAGAGGGCTTCGCTGGCGCCCAACACGGGCGGAGTATCAACGATCAAGTAACGATAAGACGAACGGATTTCGTCCAGCAGTGACTGAACGGCCTGCCTTCGGAATACGCGGTGCGGGCTGGTCGGCAATTTGCCCGCCGGGAGTATGTGGAGGTTTTCATATCGGCTAGCATGGATGGCGTCATGGATCGTGCAGCGACCGCTCAGCACCTCGCTAAGTCCTGGCTCCAGCGGCATTTCGAACAACCGGTGCGTGTCCGGCGATCGCGCGTCGCCGTCGATCAACAGAGTGTCTTCGCCGGTGGCGCGGGCGATGCTTACAGCCAACTGAGCTGCCACACTGGTTTTCCCTTCCTGGTTGGCAGCGCTGGTCACGGCCAGAACGCGCATGTGCTTCAACGGCTCGGACAGCATCAAGCAGGCCTGGAGGCCATCGATGCTTTCCTCGAACAACGCCAAGTCGCGATGGACAAGTTCGTTGGACAAACCACCGGAGCTAAGGCCGGATTTCGGCAATCGCGGTATTTCGGCCAGGACGCTCAAATTGCATGCCTGTTCGAGTTCTTCCCGGTCGGCCACTAGCCTCCGAGCGCGTTCCCAAACCAGCGCCAAGCCGAACGGCATCAAGAGCCCCAGCAGCGAAACGAGCGCCATCTTCTCGACAGATACCCATTCCACAGGTGTGGTCGGCACGGTTGCCGGCTTCAACAGACTGATTCTGGCCGGAGCGTCACTCTCGGTGCGAAGCTCGATCAGGCGAGTCGTAATTCGGTCGAGTCTCTCTTCAGCGAGAGCAAGTTCTTCTCGCCCGTAGCCCAATTCCAGCGTCTTTCCGCTAAGCTGTCTCGCCTCGTCGAAGTGGCTGTTGAGACGCTGCTGGAGTTTCTCGACTGTCAGTTCGCGGGCTGTCAGTTCGGTCCTTAGCTTGACATGCTCGTCTTTGAGCTCGTTCCGCACTTCTTTTTCGATATCCGGTCTGATGTGCCGGCGTAATTCTTCTCGCAATCGCGCAAGTGCTACTTCGTCCGATTTGATTTCCTGCGACAGTTGTTGATAGAAGGGATCCGCCTCGCCCGACGCAGATGTTGCCAAGATGTCGTGCAGCTTCAGACGCTTCTCGGCAAGTTGGTCGTTCAGCCCCTCGACGGCGGCACGTTCGTCGATGGCTGCGTCGAGCCGCGAATCCGAAACCTCGATACGCTCCGAGCCAAGCGTCTCGTCCAGCGCGCTGATTCGAGCTTTCAGCACCTCGCATCCCAGTTCCCCTTCGGCAAGACCCGTTTGCAGATCGTCGATTGGGCCACGCGACAAGGCTCCACTGTCGGCGCTGCCCGCGGACGTGCTGCCTGTTTCCACGGTAAGACCACGAAGCTTCTCGCGCAGTCCGGCCACCTCCCTTGACCTGGTTTCGCGTTCCTTCTCGAGCGTTGCGATGACCTGTTGGGTGTGGACAGCGGTGTCGCGATCCTGCAGATCCATGTAGGCATTCACCACGCTGTTGACGATTCGCTCCGACTTGATCGGATCATTCGTCTCCAAAGACACTTTGACCAGTTCCGAAGTCCCCGCCGGCCTGACTTCCAGCCGCTTGGCCAACCAATGCGTCTTGCCCTCCTCCGTGCCGTTTCCGAGGGTGCCGGATATGTCCGACTGGGTAACTACCGTTCCCAGCACCAATGGGCTGCGGAGCAGTTGGATCTGGGTTTCGGTAAAGGACTGCGAAAAATCGCGCGATTGAACGACGACAAAGGGCCTTGTCTCCTTGATTCGCAGCCACGCAGTGGCTTCGTACGCGGGTTCGTAGTTCACGTACACGGTCGCCCCAAGAACGGCGGCGAAGACCAAGCCCAGCGGGACGACCAGCTTCCACCATTTGCATAGAACGTTGACCACAAACTCGGCCTTGATAATGCCCATCGAACCGCCGCACGCCGGACGAGTAGCTCGCCGGTACGAAAGACGGCTGTTTGAGGGACACGGGGCGATGGGGCCATTCGATGGTCGAGTGGAGATGGTGGTTCCAGTCATACTATTTTCTTCCAACACTCCCGCGAAATGGCGGCAGACAGAGTCCGAGATTTCCACTTGGGTTCAAAGCACAATCCGTACCAGACCCGCTTGGCATCGCCGAACGCCAGAAAATGGGGGCTCATCACCGATAAAACTGATACAGGCGAGAATGAGTGCCTGTGGAGGTTCTTAGACAATGTTGCCGTGTCGCAACTGATGTTGCAGAGAAACCACATTCCGCATTCGATACCGTCCGCGAATGCTATGTTTCAGGGAAGGCTGACGCAGAAAGTAGGCTTATGCTCGGAATCGACACAATCAACCAACTCACGGACACGATCGTCGCACAGATCGGCGGAGATCACCCTAACCTGTTGAACAGGTATCCTTTGCGCCGATACATCGAATGCCTCGACCGATATCCCGAGCTTGCTCCCTATGACTACCGGAGCGCGGAAGTAGCGCATTACTGCGATGCGATCGTCCGCGAGACCTGCACAGGAACACTGGAGTCGTATCACAAACTCCTGTTACTCAGCTTGATCGCCAGAGCCCAGGACGAACTGGCCGGCAGCCGCCTTCCGGCTAACGTCAGGTCCATGTATGACGACAACTTCCGTCGAATCGCCCGGAGCATCGAGCGGGGCAACGTTCCGCCGGGTTTCTTCCGGCATCCCAAGTTCTGCAAAGAGCTGGCAATCTGCACGCGAAGGTTCATACCTGCCGGCGTGCAGAAGGTGCATTTGCACGGACTCCCCAAGAAATGCCTTCTGCGAAAGAGGCCCAGGGAACTGCGAAGCGCCGTTCGGCTGTTCGCCGAGCTTGGCGGCCTGAAACCTCTCTACGAGATGCATCTGCATGTGCGCGATCGCAAGGCGATGGCCCTCTTCAACCCTGAGGGCTGGACGCAATTCTACCGTACGGTTGCAGACCTATTAGAGATGCACCCGCGAGTCAAAGGAGCCTTCGGTTCCGGTTGGCTGTTCGATCCCCAGTTAGAGCATATCAGCTCGGAACTCGCGTATTTGCGGCATCTGGTTGCGGACAACGGAGGCACCGTATTCGGTCTCGGGCTTTGCGATGCGAGAGCCACAAAAGATGCCACTCGTATGTCTCCCGTTCGAAAGCGGCTGTACGTCGATGGAAAGTACACTCCGCGAGACTACTTGGTCGTTTGGCCGCGTAAGCCGTTAATCGCGTGGGCGCACACCCAACGCCAACTGCAGACCGAAAATGGCGAGGATAGGAGATTATGCTGCAGAAACTAGGTTTTCTATTCTTCGTTCTCCGCAAATGGGTCCCGCGGTACTTGGCCGCTTGCCGGCATCCTCGCCCAAGACCTGCTCATGTGATGTTCTGCATGGTCGACCACTTCGAGCCCGGTGCGGACGGTGTCACCCGTGACGTCGAGAAGGAACGGATGGGGGCTCTACTTTCTCAGTACCCGCGACTTGTGGACACTCACGCAGACGCGTACGGAAACTGGCCCAAAAGGACGTGGTTCTTTCCTCCGCACTACCATCGCTTCGGAAATCTCAAAGACCTAGTATCGCTGTGTGAGCAAGGATACGGCGAGGTGGAGCTTCATCTTCACCATGGAAAAAGCAAGCCTGATACGGCGGAAAACCTGGAGCGGACCATTAGGCTGTGTATCGAGGAGTACTCGCAATTCGGCGTATTCGGCACCGAACAGGATCGCAAGCGATATGCTTTCATTCATGGCGATTGGGCACTCAACAATTCACGGAAGAACCAGCAGTATTGTGGCGTGGACAACGAACTGCATGTGCTGAAAAAAACGGGATGTTACGCCGATTTCACATTTCCCTCGTGCAACGAGTCGAATCCGATGCAAATCAACTCGATCTACTACGCACAGGAAAACGCCGGCCCAAAGGCTCACAATCGAGGAAACCCTGTCCGTGCAAACCGCGGTCCTGGGAAAGGGCTGCTCATCGTACAAGGGCCCCTTCACCCGCTCTTTCTCGAAGGGCGCGCCTTCGGCCTTCGAGCGTTTGGCGATGACATTGCCTTGGGGAAACCGGGCAGTGCCCAGCGGGTAGATCTTTGGATCAAGACTTGGATTCACGTCCAGGGCAAGCGAGATTGGGTGTTCGTCAAAGTCCATACGCATGGAGTTGAGGATGCCGAGGTGGTCCTCGGAGCGGACATGGATGAATCGTTCGGCTATATGGAGGACGAGTACAATGACGGCGGGGATTATGTTCTCCACTACGTAACTGCGAGGGAGCTTTACAATATTGTGAAGGCGGCTGAAGCCGGAGAGGCCGGTGATCCGGAGCAGTATCGGGACTTTAGAGTGTCTCGACCCAGTTATGATTCCTCGCCGAAGATATCTGAGGCTTCCGATGAATTGAGAAATGCAGTCTACGAAACGTACACTGACTGAACGTGTCTGTCCCTTACGCTGTCAAGCACGCCCCGTGCCGGCTGAGATTGGTGGAATATTACCATGCCAAAAAGAGTGAGTGTCGTTGTTCCGACTTACAACAGCGCACGATTCATAGGACGAGCCGTGCGGAGCATTAGGCGCCAAGGACGCTCAGACATGGAAATAGTCGTCGTGGACGACGGTTCGCATGATGAAACGGAACAAGTAGTCCGGGAACTCTCCGAAGGCAACTCAGAGGTTATCCTCTGCAGGAACGACCGGACAAAAGGTCCGTCCGGAGCCAGGAATACGGGGATACTGAAGGCTTCCGGCCAGTACATAGCCTTCCTGGATTCAGATGACGAGTGGCTGGAGAATCATCTCTCTGATGGGATGAGGTTTCTGGATGGCCATCCAGAGATTGACGTCTTGTTCGGCAATTTCGAAGTTGTAGAACACGAGACCAATCGCCATCTATTCACTTGGTTCGACCAAAAGCGAACCCTGCTATCACTTGATGCACTGGAGATCGAGGAGGGGTTCCATTCGATACAGGACAATCTGTTCATCGCCTTGGTAAAGGAAAGCTCCTTCCACGTCAGCTCGGCTATCATAAGGCAGGACGTCTGCAAGAACACGCTTTTCAACGAGTCATCATGTTCCTCAGAGGACAGAGATTTCGCCATCAGGCTCGACAGACGAAGTGGCGCTGCATTCGCCTACAGGGACGAGCCAACTCACATCTACTACAGGCACCCAACATCGCTGACCGGCGGGAACGGCTTGGAGGATAGCAAGATCTTATTGAAAGACACAATGTACCTCTACAATGGATACCTGGACGAGTTTGAACTGTCAAAGGGCGAAAGGCATACGATAAGATCGCTGTTATCCGAGGACTACTTGGACTTGTCCTACGTCCAACGGAAGCAATCTGATTTCCGAGCTGCAGTAGGAAGCACAGTTTCGAGCGCAAGGAATAGGCTTGGCGTAGGCTGCGTGATAGAACTGGCGAAGATAGCCGGCGAGTGGGTTCTATCGAGGAGGAATCTGGCGAAAAACCAGGATTGCGTCAGACGATAGCGATTGGATTTCCTCTACCACGGGCTTAGAAGTTAGACCGAGGGTTGCCACCACCGCGCAACACCGGGCCGGACAACCTGGTAGCGGTTCCGGTTGCCAGGAGCACGAATCCCATCACGCGTTCCAGGGGCGCCATCAGTTTGGCGATGCTCGTATCGAGCGCCACCATCTTGTCTTCGGCGATAAAGATGCGATCGCCCGGAAGGATCTGGTAATTCGTGTCGTGTGATCCGAGTGCGGTGATCGCTTCCCAGGAGACCGGGAGCATTTGGATTCGCCCGGGCTCGTGCGTGGGACGAGCGATCCAGATCTTCTTCGAAGAGACTTGTTCCAGACCGTTGATGTGCGAAATGGCATCCAACACGGTCTCGTTACCGGTCACCGGCAAACGATAGACGCCGTCGCCCAAACCAGCGCCCTGCATGATGATGTAGTACACCTTGCTGTTATAGGCATACACGTCGACCGAGACTTCGGGATCCTCGAGAAATTGGGACAGGTGCATTTCGATGGCGCGTTTCGCATCAGCGACCGTCTGCCCAACCACCGAGACGTTGCCGTAGCTGCCCAGCGTAACCGTTCCGTCGGGGCCAACCAGGTGCTCGCCCGTAATCTGCTCCTTGGCGGCGATGCTGGCCAAGCTGATCGAAACCACAGGATCGCGCAAGTATTGTCGAAGGTGTCCTCGGATCGCGGTCTCTGCGTCCTCAGCCGACTTCCCAGCCACCTTGACGGCCCCGTAGCGAATTCCCAAGTCGACAAGGCCACCCGGTTGTACCAGGTAGATTCCCGCGATCGGAGCGTCCGGCAGTGTTCCCCAAGCTTGAATGTGGACGGAATCCAGTGTTCGCAAGTGGTACGGCGGCCGCGGCACCACGTGAATCGCGTCGATTCGGAGGATGTCGGGAGGTTCGATCACATACTCCGGCAATGTGGTCTTCCACATCTCGCGGGGCATGCTGCCACAGTCCATCATCGCTGGCGGCATGCCGTTGGGCTGCGTTGGAACGCTCTGGCAACCGCTGCTGGCCAATAACACGCTGAGGACTAAGACATGGAGCAGAGCGCCTGCTGTGAAACGAAGGCAATACATCAGCCACACCGCCGTATCTGTTGGAGCGATCTTCGGGCGAGAGGATACCGTACATGCCTCAATATCGGCTCGACTGTTCTCATCACTTCCACCAGAACACGCCATGCGCCGCATGCCATGAGGGGCGGCGCCGAAAGATCGTGACGACCGATACGATCGACATTGGCGAAGTCGGCATACCTGCCGCACGTTTTCGCTAGTTTCCCCAGCCCGCAAGGTCGCGCCCTGCAAGCCGTGGGCTATGTTCCTATAGCAAGGCGCGTTTGCGCGCAGTCTCCCTATCTCCAACACCTTTTGTCAAACGAATCATCTGACAATGTGCGGCATCGCCGGAGTCCTGAATTTCGACGCGGAAACCGCGGATCGAGTGCTGCTGGAACGCATGATAGCGCCGCTTCGACACCGCGGGCCGGACGACCGGGGCGTTTTGGTCGACGGACCAGCCGGTCTCGCTCATGCTCGGTTGAGCATCATCGACCTGGACGGCGGCCGGCAACCAATGCCGAACGAAGACCACTCGATCTGGGTCACCTTCAACGGCGAGATCTACAACTACGTCGAACTCCGCGAGACGCTTCGCCGCAAAGGCCATCGCATGGCCACCAGGTCCGACACCGAAGTGATCGTGCATATGTACGAAGAATTCGGCGACCGATGCGTCGAGCACTTCAACGGGCAATGGGCACTGGCCATCTGGGACCGTCCACGCCGGCGGCTGTTTCTTTCGCGCGATCGTATGGGAATCCGTCCGCTTTACTACACCACGGCCGGCGGCAAGTTCCTTTTCGCGTCGGAGGTCAAATCGCTGTTCGTGGATCCGGACGTGCCGCGTAGGATTGACCCACGAGGCTTGAATCAGCTATTCACATTTTGGTCGCCACTACCGCCCACGACGGTGTTCGATAACATCTTCGAACTCCCGCCCGGTCACAATCTGATCGTCGAAGACGGGCGGTTGCGAGTCGGGCAATATTGGCAACTGGAATACGATCCAACGCCGAAAGACGAGCAACACTGCGCCGAACAGTTGCTCGAACTGCTGCTGGATGCCACACGATTGCGACTTCGCTCGGACGTTCCAGTCGGCGCGTATCTCAGCGGCGGGTTGGATTCCACGGTGACCACGGCGCTTATCAAGCAAGCGACCGACGCTCATCTGCGGACCTTCTCGATCACGTTCGAAGACGACGAGTTCGACGAAAGCCAACATCAGCAGGCGGCTGTCAAATCGCTTGGCACCGATCATCAGTCGATCCGCTGTACGTCCGCAGACATTGGTCGCGTGTTCCCCGAGGTGATTTGGCACGCCGAGCGACCTGTGTTGCGCACCGCACCAGCACCGCTGTACCTGCTGTCCGGCCTGGTGCACGACGAGGGCTACAAGGTCGTGGTCACCGGCGAGGGTGCCGACGAGATGCTTGGTGGCTACGACATTTTCAAAGAAGCGAAAGTCCGCCGGTTCTGGGCCGCTCAGCCGGATTCCGTCTTCCGCGCAAGACTGCTGGAAAAACTGTATCCGTACATGCCCGGCCTTCAAGCCCAGTCGCTTGCCTATCGCAAAGCGTTCTTTCACGTGCGCCCCGACGACTTGGCCAACCCGTTCTTCTCGCACTTGCCGCGATGGGAACTGACTTCGTGGTTGAAGCGGTTCTTCTCGGACGATTTGAAATCGCAACTGACCGACCACGATCCATACGCCGAGCTTCTGGCACGATTGCCTGACGAATATGCCGACTGGCATCCTTTCTGTCAGGCCCAGTACCTGGAGACAACAACGCTTCTGCCGGGATACATCCTATCGTCGCAAGGCGACCGGGTCGCCATGGCCGGCTCGGTAGAAGGCCGGTTTCCGTTCCTGGATCACCGCCTGGCAGAAATGGCCGCGCGAATGCCCGTGCGATGGAAGATGAAGGGACTGAACGAGAAATACATCCTGAAGCGAGCTGCCGGGCACATGATTCCCCACTCGATTGTGGCTCGCAAGAAGCAGCCCTACCGGGCTCCGGATGCGAAGAGCTTCTTTGCCAACGGCAGCGGTACGCCACAGCATGAGTATGTGGATTCGCTATTGCACTCCGAGCGCATCCGAGAAGACGGCATCTTCGATCCCAAAGCCGTCGAGCGATTGGTTGCCAAGGCCCGAAAGGGCCGCGTTATTGGAATCAAAGATAACATGACCCTGGTCGGGATTCTCTCGACGCAGTTGGTCGTCGATCAGTTCATTAGAGAGTTCGACGCGTGCCACGATCGTTCGGCGGCATCTCTGGCCGACCAATCCCAATACGGAGTTGGGCGACCCCAACACCAGATACCGTTGCCAGAAGGAAAACTTGCAGGCGCCGACTACGCCTATCCTGTCTATCAACCTATCGAGGAGTGAAACAACGTGAACGACATTGCGCAGGCATTACGTGAATTCGTTCAGGAGAATTTCCTGTTCGGGCAAGACGCCACTTTCTCCAGCGACGACTCGTTTCTGGAACAAGGAATCATCGACTCTACGGGCGTGTTGGAGTTGGTGACGTTTCTGGAGGAGCAGTTCGAGATCGCAGTCGACGACGACGAACTGGTGCCGGAGAACCTGGATTCGATCGACAACCTTTGCCGATTCATCGCGTCCAAGCGTGAGTTGTCGGAGGTTGCCGGTTAGCCCTCGCGGGCCCGCCGCCAAAGCGCATCGCGCATCCCCGTTTAACCCGAAGCCGAAGGCGATGGCGGGCAATGGACGGTCCATGCGTTGCACCCGCCATCGCCTTCGGCTTCGGGTTAAACGGGCTTGGCTATCGGTCACATAAGAAGTGGAGAACACGACATGCAACTGGAATCGTTCCTGGAAACCAGCGCAACACAGTTCCCCGACAAGATTGCACTCGTCTGCGGCAAACAGCGATTGACCTACGCCGAGTTGGATCAACAGTGCAACCGCTTGGCGCACGCGCTTCTGGCCGAGGGAATCGAGCGTGGCGACCGAGTGGCCGTATACCTGGACAATTCCGTCGAGGCCGTTGTCTCCGTCTTCGCCATCCTGAAGGCCGGGGCCGTCTTCATGATGGTCAACCCGACCACCAAAGCCGATAAACTCACCTACGTCCTGAACAATTCGCGAGCCGCCGCTGTGATTCTGCCGGCACGCGCGATCAGGACGCTTCACGAATCGCTCGCCGACGCACCGCACCTTCGTCACGTTGTCATCGTGGGCGATGCAGTACCCGACGATCCGGTGTCTGGGAAGGCCTGCTTCGGCTTCAACGATCTGGCCGAACGCCATCAAACCGATATCCTGCCCCCGCCCAAAAGGGCCATCGACGTCGATCTGGCGGCCTTGATCTACACGTCCGGATCGACCGGCAATCCCAAGGGCGTGATGGTCACGCATTTGAATATGGTCAGCGCCGCCACGTCGATCACGACTTATCTACGCAACGTGCCGGAAGACATCATTCTGAACGTACTTCCCCTGTCGTTCGACTACGGTCTGTACCAGGTTCTCATGTCGGCCAAGATCGGCGGTACAGTCGTGTTGGAGCGGTCGTTCACTTATCCGCACGCTGTCATGCAGAAGCTGGTTCAGGAGAAGGCGACCGGCTTCCCGCTGGTCCCCACCATCTCGGCGATCCTCCTGCAGATGGATCTGGGCAAGTACGATCTGTCGCATCTCCGCTATGTATCCAACACGGGCGCTGCTCTGCCCAGCGAACACATCTTTCAGCTACGCGAGTTGTTCCCGCACGTTCAGGTCTACTCGATGTACGGCCTGACAGAGTGCAAGCGAGTCTCCTATTTGCCGCCGGAAGATGTCGACCAGCGGCCCACGTCCGTCGGCCGCGGCATGCCAAACGAAGAAGTGTACATCGTCGACGAGAATGACCGTCGCGTCGCTCCTGGCGTTGTGGGTGAATTGGTCGTCCGCGGCTCGAACGTGATGAGAGGATACTGGGAACTGCCGGAAGAGACCGGCCGGATGCTGCGCCCCGGGCCACTGCCGAATGAGAAGGTGTTGTACACTGGCGACCTGTTTCGCATGGATGAAGACGGCTATCTGTATTTCGTCGGGCGCAAAGACGACATCATCAAGAGCCGCGGCGAGAAGGTCAGCCCCAAAGAAGTCGAGAACGTGCTGTACAGCCATCCCGAGGTGGCCGAGGCTGCCGTCGTCGGAGTGCCGGACGCGATTCTCGGCCAGGCGATCAAGGCGGTGATCGCACCAAAGGATGGCTGCCAGTTGAGCGACAAAGAAATCATGCGCTATTGCGCCGGCCGCCTGGAAGATTTCATGGTTCCCAAATGGGTCGAGGTACGACCCTCGTTGCCGAAGACGGGCAACGGGAAAATCGATAAACGCGAACTTTCCGGAGTCTCTGCATGATCGCCAAAACGCGTACCACTTCCTTCTCCAGCGATGTACTTCGGATCGATCCGAAATCGGAAGTTCAACGAATTGTTGATGCGGTGAAGGACCAGGTATTCAACCAGTTGCGCCGGAAGGGCGTCGTGCTGGGCCTGTCAGGCGGCGTGGATAGCAGTGTGGCTGCAGCGTTGTGCGTCGAGGCTCTTGGAGCAAACCGAGTGTTCGGGCTGTTCATGCCCGAACGCGACTCGTCCGGCGACAGCCTCGCGCTGGGGGAAATGCTTGCCGGACATCTGGGCATCGAGGCAGAGTTGGAAGACATCAGCCCCGTTTTGTACGCCGCCGGCTGCTATCGACGGCGCGACGATGCCATCCGCAGCGTGTTTCCCGACTACGGACCGGGGCATAAGTCGAAACTCGTGTTACCCGACCTTTCGGACGACAGCCCTTATCGCGTCTTCTCCATTGTCATCCATTCGCCGGCTGGCGAAGTCGCCCGTAAACGTCTGCCGCTCGGAGCCTACCAGGAGATCGTGGCGGCGACGAATTTCAAGCAGCGAGTCCGCAAGATGATGGAGTATTATCACGCCGATCGCCTGCGATACGCCGTGGTGGGCACGCCGAACTGGCTCGAATACGATCAAGGCTTTTTTGTCAAGAACGGAGACGGCGCTGCCGACCTGAAGCCGATTGCACATCTGTACAAGACTCAGGTCTATCAACTGGCCGAGTACCTTGGAATCCCCGACGAGATTCGCACTCGTCCACCCACGACCGACACGTATTCGATGGAGCAGTCGCAAGAGGAGTTCTTCTTCTCGGTCCCCTATCACGTCCTCGATCTCTGCTTGTACGCCCTCGACCACGAAGTGCCCGCAGACGACGTGGCCAGTGCCGTTGGGCTCACGCCCGATCAAGTCGAGCGAGTCTACCGCGACATTGAAGCCAAACGCAAGGCAGCCCACTATCTGCACGAGCGACCGTTGCTGGTCGAGAACGCGTAGGCCGATTGTTCGTAGTACCGCCTTCAGGCGGTCGATCCCGTCATCAGCGTCTCCGTAATCACGGGCCGCCTGAAGGCGGTACTACGAACCAACAGCAAGGAAAGTCTTTGGCACGGGCGAGGCAGACCCCCTATAATCATCCTCAGCGTTTCCCTCAACGCGCCCGCCACAGTGCCAACCATAAAGGAGTTGACGATGACTCGCTCGCTGATCCAAGGGAGCTTCTCGTGGCTCGCTCTTCTGGCCGCCATCCTGGCGACCACCGTTGCCGCGGCCGGCGACAAACAAGCCGGCAAATTGAAGGCCCGTCACAAAGCCGGGCAGACGTTACTGACGTTCACCGAAGTCGACCCGCCCGTGACCGAGGACTCGATTCCTGCCCGCGAACTTCAGAACCTGCGGCGAAAGCTGAAGGAAGATGGTGCGATCACGTACCGCATCTACCGCAGCGAATCGCCCTTTAGGTCCGTGGAAGGCATGGAACCGATTGCCGAATTGCCGCCGCTGACTTGCTGGAACGTCGACTACTTCGGTTCGATCCGTCCCGAACACATGGCATTACGATACGTCGTCCAGGAAGGAAAGGACCCAGTGCCGCCGGGCACCGGTATCTGTGCATACAATCCGTCGAAAGCCGGCAAAGCCTACTACGCCGTAACGGTTGTGATTGACGGCAAGGAAAACACGAAAATTGGCCCGGACAACTCGCTCGCCGCGCCGATCGAGGAATCGGTTGGGCAAGGAGTACCGATCCTGCAACGTACCGTCAAGCCTGAACGCTTCGCGTATGTCGAAAACCCCACTTTGCACTACTACGTTCGTTGGGAGTCGCCACCCAACTGCTCGGTCCAAGGCAAACCGATCGACTACTTGGTGGGCATCCCACCGGAGTTGGCCAAACCCGCGCCGGTTGGCCTGCACTTGCACTGCTGGGGTGGGTCGCTGAACGGCGGCTACGGTTGGTGGTATCAGGCCGAGCAGGGCCACATACTAATCGCCTCGAATCAGGTGCCCTACGACTGGTGGACCGGATACCACGAGCGTTACTGGGACGGCAATCCCAACCAGCAGGAATGGAAACAAGGCGTCGTCCATCCCTATTCCCAGCGTCGAACGCTTTCCTTCCTGGAATGGGCAGCCACCCAGTGGGACGTGGACCTGAGCCGTACTCACGTGGCCGGCAACTCGATGGGCGGATCTGGGGCCCCGATGTTCGCCATTCGCCATTCGGATCGAATCGCTTGGGCCACGGGTTGGGTAGGCGTCCACATACCCGCCAAGACGCCGAGGTTCAAAAATTCGTACGCCAACGTCTACGGCCAGCCCAAATGGAACATCAAATTCGAAGACGGCACGCCGGTCTGGGACTACTTCGACGATACGTGGTATCTGAAGCAGCATCCGAAAAAGGAGATCGGCTTGATCTGCTTTTCCAACGGCAAGAACGACGGTGCCATCGGCTGGGAGCAGGCGGCCGAATTTTACCGAGCGCTCCAGGAGACGCGACGACCGCACATCTTCGTCTGGGGACAATCCGGGCACGGCCAACGAGCCCGCTTGCCTGTATCGCTAGCCGACCGCTACATGCCAATGGATCTGCGTACCGATCAGAGCCAGCCCGCCTTCACCGACTGCAGCCTGGACGACGATCCCGGAAACGGCGATCCCAACGATGGCGACCGGGAAGGTCAGAGCAATCTGTACCTGTTCTGGGAAACCGACAACGTGGTCGACACGAAAGACTCGTGGCAGATGACCGTCGGACTGGTCGCGAAGGCCCCCGAGGACGCCTGCACGGCCAGCATCACCCCACGACGAGTCCAACAGTTCAAACCGGCGCCGCGGACGCAAGTCAAATGGACCAACACATCCATCGACACCGGCAAGGTGGTCGAGACCGGTGAAGCGATCGTCGACCATTTGGGCCTCATCACTCTGTCGGAAGTGCGAATCCAGAAAGGCAAGAACCGCATAGCGATCAGCTTGTGAGAAACGATCCGTGGTTGTCCTGCATGGGGGTTCCTGCGAGTGTTTGCAGACTCTCAGAACGAACTGCTTGGCGAGGCGGAAAGACATTCTGGCGAAAGCGACCGACGAGTATCGGGAGATTTTCGAGAAGTACCGCGCTCGGTTGGCTGAAATCGAGTCACGCGTCATTCAGCGACATCCAAAGGTAACTTCACACTAACGCTGGTCCCCTTGCCGGTGTGACTCTCGATCGCGGCTCTCCCGCCAAGTAGTCGCGATCGTTCTCGTATGCCGACCAGACCGAAAGATCTGGGTTCTATCTTGTCAGGATCAAAACCGACTCCCCAGTCTTGGATATCCACGCAAATCAAGTCGTCTTCTTCCGTAAGGCGAACCTGGATCCTTTCGCTTTGGCTGTAGCGACACGCGTTTATCAAGGCTTCCTGCACGATACGAAAAACGCTGTTCTCCAATTGCCGCGGCAGGCGGACGGACGTGACACTGGTCTCGACTTCGACCTTCACGTCATTGTATTGCTCGGCATCACTGCCCAGATGCTTGATCGCCGCCACCAAGCCGGCTTGTTCGAGAATCGGTGGCTGCAGGCCGCTGATCAAGTGGCGCGATTCACTGATTGCCTTTGACAGCAGTTCGAGACTCCGCTCCAAGTTACGAGCCGCCGCCTCTGGATCTCGGTCTTCACGGCGACCGTGCGTATCCAGATTCATCTTGGCCCCGATCAGATCTTGGATGAGACCGTCGTGTATTTCGTAGGCGATCAATCGACGTTCGTGGTCGCTCGATTCCAAAAGCCGTCTCAGGGTGCGGCGTTCCCTCTCAAGTGCCTCGTGAGCCTCCTTTCGCTCGGTGATATCGCGAAAGAAGCCAACTTGACAACGCCGTCCGGCGTAGATGACGTGATTCGTGGATATGTCCGCATAGAAAACGCTCCCGTCTTTCCGCAACACGGGCAGACCGTCGGCTACTCCATAGCGGTCGTCGGCCTGAGCATCGAAGATGTCCAGCACGTCGTCCAATTGCTTCGGGGGATGAATGTCCATGACGGACATCGAAAGGAGTTCGACATCGGAATACCCGAGCATCTGGCAGATCGCACGATTTGCCCGGACGAATCGTTTTGTCTTGACGTCGGCAACCAGCAGGCCGTCAACCATTCCTTCGCAGATGGCCTCCAGTTCCGCGTGGCTTTGCCACAGCGCCTCCTGTAGTTGTTTCCGCGCGGTGATGTCCCGGACGAGTGCCATCAGGGCTTTGGGATTTCCCGATGCGTCTGGGATCACGGCCGCAGTTATCTCGCCGTCGAAGCGACTTCCGTCTTTCCGGACAAGACGGTACTCCACGCCTCGGGTCACGCCTTCTGCCAGCGTCTCCTGCAGATTGCTCTGAAACTTCTCGTGATCGCCCGCCTCGATGAAGTCCAGCGGGTTTATCCCCAGCAGATCCTCCAAGCGTTCCGTACGATAAAGCCTGAGGGTCTGCTGCGACGCAAACGTGATGCGGCCTTCCAAGTCGGCCAGTATGACCGCTTCGGGCGAAGCCTCCACCAAGGCCCGATACTTCCCCTCGCTGTCTTGCAGGGAACTGTTCGTTTTCTCTAGTTCCTCCAGCGCACGCGTTCGTTCCTTGTCCAACGCCTCCAATCGGGCAACATGCTGTCGCAGCTCCGCCAATTCTGCGATCAGTTGCTCTCGATATTTGCTCGACTCGTTTCCGTCGTCCGGCTCGTTGAAAGACATGTTGGATTCACCTCCGAAGCCCATCGGGCTGGCGAGGGCCGGAATGGGTGCCTTCAAGAATCGCTCACACCTTCATTCTGCAGAGGACACGTCCGGCACTGGCCTATCCCATTCTTCGTGCCCCAAGAGGGGCAGGCAATGGCCTAATTTGTCGGAATCGACGCTTGATACGAGTCCAGTTCCAAGCTTGAATGGTAGCGGCGCGGATTTGCTCCTTGCGAAGAGGGTCGCCAACCATGTGGAACGATATATTTTGGCCTTTGCTGACCGGCTTGCTGAATATGGGGTTGGCGACGGCGGCGACCGTTCACATTGTCCTGTGGAAGCGGGACAGCCGAGCGGCGATCGCTTGGGTGGGACTGGTTTGGCTGGCGCCCGTGGTGGGCGTGCTGGTGTATTTCTGCTTCGGAATCAATCGGATTCAGCGGAAGGCCACTTCGCTCAGGGTCCGAGAATCGTGGAGTCCCGACGTCGAGCCGCAATTGACGCCGGAAGATGTCGAACGACGCGACGAGTTGACCGTTCGCCATCCCAATCTGCCGGGCCTGGCGGCGGTGGGGCGTCACTTGACCGAAAGGCCTATTCTGACGGGGAACCAGATCGAACCGCTCGTCAACGGCGACGAGGCCTACCCGGCCATGTTGGACAGCATCAATCAGGCCGAACACTCCGTCGCGTTTCTGAGTTACATCTTCGACAGTGATCGAGCTGGTGATGCATTCTTCGAAGCGCTCGTCCGGGCCAAGGATCGCGGCGTCGAAGTTCGTGTGTTGATCGACGGTGTCGGTTCGCGATACAGCAAGCCTAATATGGTGCGCCGGCTGCATTCGGCCGGTCTCATGGTCGCTGCGTTCCTGCCGACACGCGTGCCGCGATTGTTCAAGTACGCCAACTTGCGCAACCATCGCAAGATCCTAGTCGTCGACGGCAGGATTGGTTTTACCGGGGGGACAAACATCCGCGAGGGTCACTGGCTCTCGCTCGATCCAGAGTCGCCGGTCCAGTGCGTGCATTTCCTTATCAAAGGGCCTGTGGTTCACCAATTGCAGGAAGTGTTCGCCATCGACTGGGCCTTTGCTAGCGGCGAGTCGCTTGGCGGCGAATTGTGGTTTCCGGCCATCGAGCGATCCGGCCCGGTGTGGGCACGTGGCATTCCGGATGGTCCGGACGAAGACTTCGAGAAAATCTCTGACACAATCCTTGGCGCATTGTCGGCAGCCACCAGTGACGTGCGCGTCGTCAGTCCCTATTTCCTGCCGGATGCCGCGTTGATCCGGGCGCTCAGCGTGACAGCCATGCGAGGTGTCGACGTGCGAATCTACCTCCCAGAAAAGAGTAACATTCCGGTCGTCAATTGGGCGACGGTCGACCAATTGTGGCAAATGCTCGAAAAAGGATGCCGGATCTTTCTCACGCCGCCTCCGTTCGATCATACGAAACTGCTGGTGATCGACGGCGTTTGGGCCCTGATCGGCTCTACGAACTGGGATGCGCGCAGCCTACGGCTGAACTTCGAATTCAATGTGGAATGCTACGATGAAGCGTTCGCCACCAAACTGAACGAATTGATCGTCGAAAAAGCGCGCGTTGCCCGCGAGATTACGCAAAAGGAAGTAGACAGCCGCCGCTTTCTCGTGCGGATGCGAGACGGCCTTGCGCGGCTGCTGTCGCCGTATCTTTGAGTTGCCGCGGCGTTTGGCCAGGGCACAATATCGTCGCGCTGCCGACGAATACCATGCTGCGTCTTCGTTTGACCCCAATACCGTTCAGTCTTGCGTGGATGCTTAGTGGGATAGGCTTCCAGCCTGTCGTATCTAGTAGTCGAACTGCTTGGCATCCCATGATGTTGTGCAAGCATGACAGGCAAGATGCCTATCCCACGTGAAAATTGAACGGTACTGGGGTTAAACGACGTCGAACACCGCAGGAATTGGGAACGCAATCAGTATGTTCGTTTGGGACCAATTCGTCGACCTGCTTCGAGCTGCCATCTTCGCCTATTCGCAAGCGTGCGGCGGGAGCATTGGAACCGGTATCGTCGCCGTCACGTTGCTCGTGCGGTTGGCCATGCTGCCGCTCACTCTGCGCCTGTCAAGATTGTCGGCAGCTCATCAGGAGGCGATGCGCAAGCTCAAGCCCGAGCTGGACAACCTAAGGTCGCGATTCAGAGGCCGACCGGACCGCTTGGCTGAGGAAACACAACGGCTGTTCCAGCGCGAAGGCGTCTCGCCGCTGCCGCTGGGTGGCTGCGCCGGCATGTTGGTTCAAGTTCCTATCTTTTTGGGACTCTTCACCGCAGTTCGTCGTTGTGCAGCGCTCGGCGGACGCTTCCTCTGGATTCGCAACATCGCCAAACCAGATTTCCTACTGACCGCCGCCGTAACCGCGCTCACGTCCGCGACATTGATAGTCGGCGCGCACGGGCCCGATCAGAACAAATGGCTGATGGCGGCCGTTTCGGCAATTGTCACATTCATCGTGCTGGTAACCATGCCGGCTGGAGTTGGTTTATACTGGGGCGCATCGGGACTTGTGAGCTTGCTGCAATCAGCACTGATCCGACGCGGTAGTGCCGTGAACTGACTCCCCAACGGAACAGTTGTTGGAGTTCGCGCTTCAGCGTGGGAAAGAAACACGCTGAAGCGTGAACTCCAACGAAGAAACGTACCACAAGACGAGTCGGGCTCGTCTACAATCCAGAGAACGGAGCGAATCATGGGACATGATAATCGTCAACACGGATCCGCCGGTACCGTCTTGGCCATCGTGGCTGTCATTGCAGTGCTGCTGTTGGGTGGCCTCGTGCTGTTGGGGGTTGGAGCGTGGTTCTTCGTACGCACCGAAGCAGAGCAGGCCGAAGTGGTTGCAGTAAGACAATTCGATCAGGCCGTCGCAGAAATGGAGAAGTATGAAGAGCTAACGGCTCAGGTGGAAATCGAGGAGTTGGCAAAGGCCGCAGAGCCGGAAGCAGCCGCGCGAGAGTTCACCGTCGAACTCAATCAGGACGGCAGCATGTCGGTCGACGACGAACCGACGGATTTGGACGGTCTGAAAGCTCGGATCCAAGGAGCCGCGCAGAACGGAAGTGTCCGGCTGGCCGTTCAACTGAAAACAGATCCGCGCTGTCTGGTCCAGCACGTGATTGCCGTGCAATCCGTCTGCCGTGAAATGGGCATCCAGGACATACACATGAGCATATCGGAGACACCGCCATCGGCCGCCGCCGTCGAAGATGCCTCGACCAGCGAGGCAACCGAACTCCCGTAGCAACATGTACCGAAACAGCTTCCCGGTTTTCCCAGTGTGCCACTGCTCGAAACGAACAGCGTTTGCCATGTCTGGCCGCTTTCCATCGTTTCGAGCAGTGTTGCGCTGCCGCGCGATGCACCACTGCTGGGAATCGTGGTAGGTCGGGTGGGGTGGATGACGCGTCCGATTCCCAGCAGTGGCACACGTTGCGAGCAGCCAAGTCGATCCACTGCGATGCACGTCACACCCAACGGCCGTTTTCCAATGGCCGGCGATTTGTACCTCATCTGACGTTTGACAGGAGGCCATGATATGGGACTTTTCTGGGACCTGATGCAACAAAGCCAGATATCAGAACAGAAATCAAAAGCGAATTCGCTTGAAACCCGAGTGACGAATCTGGAGAGAGAGTTGCATGCCACTCGCCGACTTCTCCATCACCTCGTGAAGGTTCTCGAAGAGAACTTCGGCAAAGATTTCGACGGAGACGGCAGGATCGCGTGACCGGCAAGCCCCGTCTTTCCGGGGGATTCGCTAGCACCAGCGGTGAAACCGCTCAAGTGTGTCGCAACGGCCAGGCGATACAACCTGTGAGGCTCCGCGCCGAGTCTCCGTTATAACGGCGCCTCCCCCATAGTAGCCAGCAGGTCTCAACCATCGGATTTCGTCTTGACCGAAGTTTCGAATGTTGAGACCATCCGCGACCCCTCAACGGTCAGGTGCAAAGATGAAAGTTAAGCTATCCATTCTGATGCTGCTGTCCCTTTCGTCCGTGTCCTTTGCTCAGTCGCCGTACCATCACCGGGACCGAGGTCTGGTTTTGGGCGGCTTGGTTGGAGCTCTGACCGGCGGAGCGATCGGCCGGGACAACGGTAACACAGCGGCGGGTGCGGCCATCGGCACGGCCGTAGGCGCTCTAACCGGCGCGGCCATCGGCGATTCGGTCGACACGGACATTGCCTGGCAAAACGCTGCGAACCAGCAGAGATACGCCGGACAGATCTCCCGAGCGGTCACGGTCCAGGACGTCATTTCCATGACGCATGCGAGACTGAGCGAAGACGTTATCATCACACATGTGAGGACCAACGGCATTGTCCGCCGTCCGCAACCGGCGGACCTGATCACGATGAGCAATTCAGGGGTCAGCGATGCAGTGATACGAACAATGCAAACGGCACGATTGGCCACGTCACCGCTACCCCCGCCCCCGTCGTATCGTAACAGGGTTATCGTCCAGGAGCACCGCTACGTCACTCCGTACCATCCCGCACCAACGTGCTATCCCGCACCGACGTGGTATCACCATCACCGGCCCCACCATGTGCACTCGTACCACCGCAGCCCCAGTGTCCACTGGGGTTTCTCATTCGGCCACTGACACCACGCTCGCATTCTCGTGCGAGTCTAATGCGGCGGTGAAGAGACGGTGACTGAGCGAGGTTTCCTCGGGAGTGACACAGCCGGCGAATGTGCTCGGCGGCTTTCCGTGCTCCAACTCGTACAGAAACGCGGCCCACATCTGAAGTATCGCGTCGGAAAAGCCGAACTCAAAAATGCCGCCGGTGATGGCGGCGAATGCCGTTTCCTGCCCCATGTCGACCTGCCCCCAAGTCTGCTGACCGCCGGCGTATTCCAGCAGTTTCAGACGCTTGGGGTTCTTGGTGGAAAAGCTGGCTGACGCATCGGTGCCCAGGATCTTGACGTAATACGTGTTCTTCTCGCCCGGTGCGATCCGCTGAGTCTTCAACGTCAAAGGAAACCGATCGCCGCTGCCGGGATCGGTGGCATCACACAATAGTGTGGCGTTGTCCCAAGTTTCACACGGGGCCACACCGCCTTTGCCGTCGGGCCGCTCTTTGACGATATTCGACAGCACCGCGCGCACCGTCCGCGGTATCCAGCCAGCTCGGAAAGGAACATGGCAGACATGCATTCCCAGGTCGCCCATACAGCCGTACCGGCCGTTGAATTCGACCATCCGTTTCCAGTTGATCGGCTTGTTCGGATCCAGGTCGCTGGAGTGCAGGAAACCTGCCTCCACCTCGACGATTCGCCCGAACGCCCCCGCCTCGATCATCCCGCCGATCCGCTGGAGCGCCGGGAAGAACGGAAATTCGGAGGAACATCGCACAAGGACCTCGGGGTGTTCGCCGATCCAGCGAACGATCGCATCGCTGGCCGGCTGGTCGATGCCGAACGGTTTCTCGCCCATCAGGTGTTTACCCGCTCCGACGGCCGCACAGTAGAACTCCTGGTGCAAATGGTGCGGCACGGCGATGTAGACGGCTTCCACGTCGGGGTTCGCGAGCAGTTGGCGATAGTCGTCGGTCACCTGAACGATGGAGTCGAAGTGGTCCGTGTACCACTTGGTACGCTGTAAACTCCTATTACAGACCGCGACGATTTCCGGCCTGACATCCATGTCCGGCAAATGGCACCAGCGAGCCGCCGCGCTGGCGAATTCGCGACCCATCAAGCCGCACCCAATCAGTCCAAAGCGTATGGTTTTCATGACGTCTCACTTCAAATCTCGTACTGAGGCACCTTCAACCGCTCGCCGTCCTTCAGAGCCGACTGATGGGCGATGAAGCCGCAGACTGTCATGTTTAGCGCTGAAGCAACATTGACCAGTGGCTTGCGGTCTTCCATGATGGCCAGGACAAACTCGTTCATAAGCTGTCCATGCGAGCCGCCATGACCGCCGGCCTTCACACCGGGCGGCAGTGGCGGTCGCGTGGTATCGGGCAAATCCTTCATCGCGCCACGGTATTCCGTGCCGTCCATCCAGCCTTTCTCGCCAAACACTCGTCCGGTTTCGCCGCCTTTCTTGAATGTGCTGCGGCACTTCAACATCCGGGACGTTCCGCCTTCGGAAGTCTCGAACAGCGCGATTTCATCGGTGAACAGATTACCGTACCGGTTGGCACCCGGTCGAAAATCGCTGGTTCCCGACTGGAAACCAACGCACGACACAGAGGTAAACGTCTTGTCGGTCACGCCAACGTAATAGGCCGTCGAATGCGTGGGATACCATAAGGGCGGTATGCCCTTCCGCCACTCCTTGTACGACGGAAGCGATCCATCGCCATGGTAGTGATAGTATTCCCCTTCGGAATAGACCAGCCTGCCGAACCCGCCCGCCATGTAGATCTGCCGCATGGCATAGCAATCGGGGCGGTAACAGGACGTCTCGAACATCATGTATTTCTTGCCGGTCGTCTTTACGGTCTCCAGCAATTCGTCAGCCTGCTCGATCGACCCGTAAACAGCCGGGACAGCGGTGGCGGCGTGCTTGCCGTGTTTCATCACTTCGATGCAGTGCCGAGCGTGACTCGGAGCATCTGTGGCACAGAAGATGGCCTCGATCGAATCGTCTTTGACCATCTCTTCCAGCGACGGATACGTTTTCTCGCAACGGCACGCCTGGGCCAATCTGGCACACCGATCGGGAAACAGGTCGCTGACGGCTACGATTTCGACGTTGGGGTGATCCTGAAAACTGAACGCCGCACCGAAACGGCAATAGCCGTATCCGACGATGCCCACGCGGATCTTGCGGTCCGAGACGGGCTCCCACTTCTTTGACGCGTTCGGATCGGCGGGCTCTTCCTCAAAGCCCTGAATCGGCTTCCGCTTGGGCGGGGCCGCTCCGGTTAACCCCAATGCGGCTGCACCCACGCCAACGGACTGCAGGAACGAACGTCGTGATTTGGAGTCGGTCATAACAGGTGCTCCTTGATAACAGAGAGATTGCTTACATCAGTGTCTTTTCCGCCGCGGCAATGGCTTCTTCGATAATCTCTAACGCCTTGGCGGCGGTATCAAAGTCCATCACGATGGGCGGACTCATCCGAAGAATGTGTCCCGCGGGAATCCAGGCCAATCCGTTTCGGAAGGCATGTTGGTAGACGAACTCGCCCGCCTCGTTAAACGGTTCTTTCGTCTCGCGATCCTTGACCAGTTCGATTCCCATCAACGCACCTTTGCAGCGTACGTCGCCGATGATCGGATGCCGTTCCTTCATCTGCTCTAGGATCTTCGAGCAATGTTCGCCCAACGCCGTGCAATATTCCAGCAAGTTCTCCTGCTGGATGACTTCCGTACTTGCCAACGCCGCGGCGCACGCCATGGGATTGCCCCCGTAGCTGCTGGAGGCCGAGATCTTCTCGAAACTCTCCTTGTGCGCCTCGCGCACCGCCACGCAGGTTACGGGGAATCCGTTGCCGAAGCCTTTTCCGAT
>JADHUC010000282.1 GCA_016784735.1 Pirellulaceae bacterium
CAAGGATCGCTGGACGACTATCTGCGCGAACACAATGTCGTCGGTCTGGCCGGCATCGACACGCGAGCGCTGGTACGTCGCATTCGCATCGAAGGCGCCATGAAAGGGATGCTGTCCACGGTTGACTTGGACGACGACAGCCTGGTAGCCAAAGCGAAAGCCAGTCCGGGACTAGTGGGTCGCGATCTGGTCCGAGAGGTCGTCCCCAACGAAGCCAGGACTTGGAATTCGGATCTTCACAGCCTGGCACACCTTCACGACAAAGCAGATCCGCCGGAATACGAACCGGAGTCCGTCCATGTCGTGGCATTGGACTTTGGCATGAAGTGGAACATCGCTCGGCACCTCTACGATGCGGGATGCCGCGTCACCATTTTGCCGGGCACCGCGACGGCGGCGGACGTACTGGCGCAGAATCCCGACGGCGTGTTTCTCTCGAATGGCCCCGGCGATCCCGAGCCGATCGAGTATGCAATCGAGACGATACGCGGCTTGTTGGGCAAGAAGCCCATCTTCGGCATCTGCCTGGGGCACCAGTTGTTTGGCTTGGCGTGCAAGGCCAAAACATTCAAATTGAAATTCGGGCACCGCGGCGCGAACCAGCCGGTGTTGAACTTGGAAAGCGGCGCCGTCGAGATCACCGCGCAGAATCACGGATTTGCCGTGGAAGAAGAATCACTGCCGATCGAATTGGAGATCACTCATCGCAACCTGAACGACGATACGGTCGCAGGCCTGCGTCATCGAGTGCTGCCGGCCTTTAGCGTGCAGTACCATCCGGAAGCATCGTCCGGACCCCACGATAGCCGCTATCTCTTCCAGCAATTCCGGCGCATGATGTAGCCGAAGCGGCTGCCACAAGATCGAAAAGCACGTGGTCACGAATTCAGTGCTTTCAGGTACGATGGCCCTCCGAGGCCGTCGCTGGCGTTTCGACGGCCTCGGAGGGCCATCGTACAAGCCTCGCAGTGCTTAGTTGGACGGCGCGAGCCGATTCAGAATTCCGGCCGGGGCTGGTTCAGAAACTCGTGCGGAGCCTTGCGCCGTATCGGCTCTTCCTTCTTCGGGGACAGCCAACCGGTGAAGATCGACTTCTTCTTCTCCGGTCGCTTGTCCGTCCGGCCGTACTGATACCCGATGGCCGGGCGGCTGGTCTCTCTACGCTGGCTCTTGAAGGGTGCCGCCAATGTCTCTTTCGTCTTGCCGAAGAAGTTCTTGGTACCGTTGGAGAACTTGTCCCAAGTGGACGGGCCGGAGGGCTTGGTGGTCTTGGGTTGGCCCCACTTTGGCATCAAGTTGAGCTTGGGCGGCTTCAAGTTGAGCTTGGGCAGTTGCCAATTGCTTTTTGGCTTGTCCGAAATGGTGCGAGACGTCTTTGGGGGGCTCTTCTTACTGAAAGGATTCAGGTTTGGCATTTTCCAGCCCGATTCGGCCGCCACGGCGCTGGTACCAATCGCAAACACCATACAGAATACCAACAGGATTGACCGCGAGTTGTTCACGGTGATACCTCCGACACAGAGAGGGGGAAGGGGCAGAAGACGAGCCCGTGGCGTTCGCCCGCCACGACAAGGGCGGGGAGTGTCGCAGAAGCGCGCAGAAGCGTCCAGGGCAGTTTGTCGCTGTCGGCGGACAGTGCTAGCGGCCGAGCGATACTAGGCAAGTCCCAGGAAATAGTCTACCACAGCAGGACCTGCTACAGTCTGAACGCGTGAAGGGGACAGTCCCATTTTCGCTCCGCAGGGCCTGCGCGAAAATCGGGACAGTCCCCGACCACTGGTATATCTTCTCTTGGGACTTGCCCTACGTCACTTCTGCACCAACGGGTCGCCGACTTCCTTTTGCCAAGATTCCAGTTTCCCTCGCAGGTCTTCGATCACACTTCGGGAGCGGGCTTCGGCCGACAGATCGCGCAGTTCCTGCGGATCGTTTTCCAGGTCGAACAACTGATAGCGGTTGATGTGGGGATAGTGGATCAGCTTCCAGCGGTCGGTGCGGATCATCCGTTGGAAGTTCCGAAAGTACCCGAAGACGTGAGGGTAGATTGACTCGACCTTGCCCGACAACACGGGCTGCAGACTGCGTCCTTCGACCGAATCGGGAATCGGAACGCCCGCCAGATCACAAATCGTCGGGTACAGATCGCGAAGGTACGTTTGGGCTGCAAAACGTTTACCGGCCGGAACTCCGGGTCCACACAACATGAACGGAACGCCTATCGTGTGTTCGTACATATTCTGCTTGCCTCGCAGTCCGTGGCTGCCCATTGCCAGTCCATGATCGCTGCTGAAGGCAATGATTGTGTTGTCCCATTTTCCCGCCTTCTTCAACGCGTCAAGGACTCGGCCCACCTGCTCGTCCATGTCCGATATCACCGCATAGTAGACGGCCAAGTCTTCACGAACGTCTTTCGATGTTCGTGGCCAAGGCAACAGCTTCTCGTCGCGGCCCTCAAAATTGCCGTGATCGAAAGGATGTCGCGGCAGGAAGCTCTTGGGCAGCGGTATCTTGTCCGGGTCATACTTGTCTTCGTAGCCCGGCGGCATCAGCAGCGGATCGTGGGGCGCCGTGAAGTTGACGTGCAGGAAGAACGGTTTGTCGAGCTCCTCTTCGATCAGACTGATCGCCGCGTCGGCAAACTTGCTGCTGATGTCCGGCGTCAGGCCGATGCCCTGATCGGGGAACAGTTCCCGCTCGTCGGTTTGAAAGATCCAGCCGCGATAACCGCTCACCTCTCGCCCGTGATGGTCCACTTGGTCCTTCCACCAACGGCCGCCGCCCCCGCCGAACAACCCGCGGGTCTCGATATAGCCGTGTGTGCTCGGCCGACCGCTATTGTGCCATTTGCCCACGTAACAGGTTTGGTAGCCCGCGTCGCGCATGGCCATCGCCCAGGGGACGAGGTCCGGATTGATCTTCCGGCCGAAATCCATCACGCCGCTGCGAAAGGCGCTACAGCCAGTCAGGATTTCCGCGCGGCTGGGCGTGCAGATCGGATAGGCACAAATCGCCCGCGTGAACACCGAGCCGTTCTTGGCCAGCAAGTCCAGGTTGGGCGTTTGGATAATCGTGTTGCCCAGCGCAGCGATCGTATCGGGGCGTTGGTCGTCAGTAACCAGCACCAGCACATTCGGCCGCGAGCCGGTTTCTTTGCTGTTCGCATGAGAAAGCGAGTTGGCCATTGCGGCCACCCAAACGATCAGGATCCACGAAAGAGCACAACGATACATGGCAGAACCTCGCAATTGTGGTTGGATTGGTTGAGATACAGGCATCCATGTTAGATTAGACAACGCAGCATAATCAACTTCCGCCGCCACATTATTCTGGCGCTGTATACGGTATGCCCCGCGACTCTGATTGCCCTGCCCAGATACCTCTGCGGCATCACCGCCAGGAACACGTGGGCGCATACCAGCGAGTGCGTGACCATCGCAATACCAGGGGCCTTGTCGGGCCAATTCGAACTGCTCGGACCGTCGATTGGGCGACCAAAGAAGCAAATGCAGCGTGGGCAAAGTCGGCCACCCTTCCTTGGAACGGTCTTGAACCAACGAGTTCGAGAACCTCGTGCCACTGGATAGTGTTGCAGGCGGTACGAATCTGCCGACAGTAGATGGGCGCTGCCGGGATGAGCGACCGTTCCCTAAGATCAATCTGGACCGCGCGCCCCCGTGGTGAACCACGGTGTTCTCATTCGCAAGGATTAGCACCTTTCCGTGCTGCGAAGAGTTGACGAGAGCGGCAGACTCTGCGCCAATACAATATCCGCAGTATTTATGTAGCCGAAACTCGGTCACTCGATGTCTGGAGTTATGCCCATGAAGATGCAGTGGCACCAAGATGTTGCTTTCGACAGGCTAAGAGAGCATGAGCAACTGATCCGTGGTGCAGTGGGGACCAACGAGGACACGACGCGATTACGAGCCATCGATACGACACTTTTCGACGTCTTGGGGTGGGACAAGCTCATCGTTGAAACGGAAAAGTACTGCCGCGCCGTGGGATATGCGGACTACGCATTCTCCCAGGATGAATCCATGTGCCTGATTCTTGAGGCAAAGAGGCAAGACACGACATTTGTCCTGCCGGAGAAGAAACTAGGTGATGGGGTCGTGGGATTTGGTCTCCTCGCAAGCGAGTGCCCGGCTGCGGGCGACGCATTGCGGCAAGCGACGGGTTACGCCGCATCGGAGGGAGCTCGGTATGTTGCGATTTCCAACGGTCACCAGTGGATACTTGGTTTGGCGTTTGTGCAAGACCAGCCCATCGAACAACGCTCCGTCTATGTCTTCCAGTCCTTTGATGACATTGCTAAACGCTTTTCACAATTCTGGGATTGCTTCAGTCCTGAAGGGATATTCTCAAATACTGCTGCTTCTCGCCTCCTGGAAAGCCGAAAGGCATCGGCTCCAGACAAACTCTCGGACCATATTTCGAACTACCCGGCACCCGCCGACCGCAATGTAATCGTCAATGAAATCGAAGTTGTCGTAGGTCTTATCTGGGATCAAATGAATCTCGACGAGGGCGAAGAGCAGTTTCTTCGGGAATGCTATGTCAGGCCGGAGGCGTCAACAGATAGCATCACTGAGGCCAAGGAAATCCTGCAGCAACGGTTTGATACTGACCAGTCTGTATCACAGGAAGCTCTTGACGCCACCGACCTTCCGACGCTAATTGAAACGTACAAGCCCGAAAAGCCAATCATCGTACTTGGGCGAATCGGCCACGGGAAATCGACTTTCTTGCGTTATCTTCGGCTGATCGAAGCAGAAGAAGTACTGAGGAAGTACATACAAATAGACATTGATTTCCTTGATCGCCCCGACAAGGCAGCGGACGTTGCTGCCTTTATGTATTCGCAGATCGACGATCAACTTCGAAGCAGATACGATGCCGATATTGCCGAGGACGGCCTTGTTCGCGGCGTACTCCATTCCGACCTCAGTCGATTTAAGAAGACACCAACAGGGAAGTTCTACTCCGATGACAAGGAAGCGTTCAGGAAGCACGAATTGGAGCATATTCAGCAATTGCAGAAAGACAAGCACTCGTACTTTGGCAAGGTGTTCTATCACTTGAAACATGGGCGTGGCCACTCGACAGCACTGTTTTTTGACAATCTCGATCGTAGGGGCGACGACATTCAGGAGGAGGCGTTCCTACGGGCTTCCGCAATCGCGCGTGACTGGTCATGCTTGGTATTCGTCTGCTTGAGGCCCAGCACATTCTACCGATCAAAAGGAGATGGCATACTTGACACGGTCGCGCCCAAAACACTAGCAGTCGCTCCGCCCAAGACATCCGTGCTGCTCAAGAAGCGTCTCCAATATTCTGCGCAGGTTGCCGAAGGTGATCGACCAGACCTGTGGAAACGGACCGCCCTCAGTGCCAATGTCTCAGTTCATTTGCGCTCGACGGCGAAGTTTCTTCGCTGCTGTGCGGAGTCCTTTTTCAAAAGCAAGGAACTAGCGTGGCTGTTCGAAGCTGCCTCGAATGGCAATGTTCGCGATTTGCTTCGTTACGTCAGGGTGGTGCTGACGAGCAAACACTTGGACACGGGCAAAATCCTCGACAAGATTGGAAACGGTGGTTATAGGATACCTGTGCACGAGGCACTTCGCGCCTTGCTCTACGGCGACAAGATGCACTTTGATCCTGACACCTCGGTATTCGTGAACCTGTTCGACATTCAGCGAGCTGATCCAATGGAGCATTTTTCGCGCATGTTGGCTCTTCGTTACCTCGATCAGATCCCACCCGGGACACCCACGTACGCGTACTGTCGTCTCGACGTGGTCATACAATACCTGTGCCAGCTAGGGTATTCTGGTGATCATGCTACGAGTACCATCAGGTACTTGTACTCACGGAAATGCTGCGAGGGACGTGTTCCAGACCAGAACTGGAAGGACGTCTCTGGCGATATTCGAATAACGAATCTTGGTCGCTACACAATCAACGACGTAATCTACACATTCGATTACCACGGCGCAGTTGTCGTTGACACACCGATTCTGGACGAGAAGAAACGTGCGGTAATTAGGGACGTTTTCCCAATTCGCCGACGTCTTGATCGAGGAGACGCATTCGTTGATTACCTTCGCTCCGCAAGTCGGGCCGTTCAGGATGCCGACGCCGTTCGATTCTGCGACAGAGTGTTCGACACCGTGAAGAGAAGAATTGAACAGATTCGTGCTAGTCTGGATTCGTAGCTTATGCCAAGAACCAGGATTTGGCTGCGGCGCCCATGCCTGCCCCGCCCCGAAGCAGCCCACCTAACGCCCGACGCCCGCTGCAGGCCAACGGTTAGAGCCCGCGTAAAGCGTTTTACAGGCGCAAGGCCAGGGGCCTTGTCGGGCCTATGCTAACGGCTCGGAGCCTTGGGTCGAGCGACAGGCAGCCCGGCAAATGCCGTGGGGACAGCGAGACAGGTCAAACCGTATATGACGTGCTGGCGTTGTTGCTGCGAACGAGTTCCTGGTTGATAAGGGAGACGGTCAATGTTCGGCAAGCTTGCTGTGGTCTGTTCGCTGCTCGTTGTGTGGACCATGACCCATTGTTCACGCGCCGTCGCAGATCCTCCCGCTGGCGAACGCTGGACGCCCATTCCGGAACTGACCGATGAGTTTGAAGATCAGGAATTGGACAAATCCAAGTGGCACGATCACAACCCTAGCTGGAAGGGCCGCCAGCCCGGCTTCTTCTCCAAGGCCAATGTCACGGTTAGTGATGGCGAACTGCATTTGACGGCGCGTGCCGAAGACCTGCCGAATCTGCCCAAGGGGTATCACACGTTCACGACGGCCGCCGTCAAGAGCAAGACGTTGGTGAAATACGGTTACTTCGAGATCAAGTGCAAGCCAATGCGGTCCAGAGCATCCAGCGCATTCTGGTTCTATCATTCCACTCCCGAGTTATGGACAGAGATCGATGTGTTCGAGATCGGCGGTGGCGCGCCAGGACACGAACGGATCGTTCACATGAATGTCCACGTGTTCCGCACGCCCGAGGGGAACAGGCACTGGTCGAAGGGCGACAAGTGGACGGGGCCGACCGATCTTGCCGACGATTACCGCGTGTACGGACTTGAGTGGGACAAAGACGAGATCAAGTACTACGCAGATGCAAAACTTGTCAGATCCTTGAAGAACACACACTGGCACCAACCGTTGCACATGAATTTCGACAGCGAGACCATGCCCAACTGGTTCGGGCTGCCGGTCAAGGAGAATCTGCCCGCCACGTTCAGCATCGAGTACGTGCGTTCGTGGAAAAAAGTCGAGTGACGTAGAGTTTCGAGCTACTTGACACTGTCCGGGATTTGGCCACTGGCGCAATTGCGAAGTATACTATCCAAAGGTACATCGATCGGGACTCCTGCAACCACGTGAGATTTCTATCATGATCCAATTCAATCGCTTTCGTCGCTTCGCGTCTGGTGCGTTGGTCGTCCTTACCGCTTCGGTTTTCCTGGCGGCCGGTGCATCTCTGTTCGCCGCGCAGGTGTTCGCCCCGCGACACGTGGCTCGGTTGAAGTCCGTTGCGTCGGCCGAAGTCTCTCCCGATGGAAAGCACGTGGCCTATACCCTGGCTGTTCAACGAGATCCATTGAAAGGAGAAAACGGCTCGGCGTGGATCGAATTGCACGTGGTGGATGCCGCCGGGCAAACGCGACCGTTTGTCACCGGTAAAGTAAATGTGTCAGGCGTGCAATGGACACCGGACGGGAAGGGAATCGCATTTGTCGCCAAGCGAGGCGACGACCAGCATTCCTCGTTGTACGTCCTGCCGATTGACGGCGGAGAAGCACGTCGCGTGATCGACCACAACGCCGACATCCGTGGCGTTTCGTTCACCCGCGACGGCCGGCAGGTGGCTTTTCTGGCAACCGAGCCGCGGCCCAAGGACGAGCAGGAATACCGCGACAAGGGCTTTAATCAAGAGATCTACGAAGAAGACTGGCGACCCACCAAGGTTTGGATCTCGGCCGCCGACGGATCCGGCAAACCGCGTGCGCTCGATCTGCCGGGCTCGGCATCGTTTGTTCAGTGGAGCCCGTCGACGCGTCAAATGGCCGTGGTGCTTGCGCCGACACCGCTGGTCGACGATAGCTACATGTTCAAGCGAGTGTCGATCGTCGATGTCGACTCCGGCAAAGTTGTCGAGCGCATCAATAATCCCGGCAAGCTGGGCCAGGTCGGTTGGAGTCCGGACGGAAAACGCATCGCGATGGTTTCTGGTGTCGACATTAACGATCCCCGAGAAGGACGACTGATGGTGGTTTCCGTACCGGGCGACGGCACGCCAGTGGAATTGATGCCGGATTACGAAGCCCACGTGGCGTCGTTCGTTTGGAAAGACGAAAACACACTTCTGTTTCTGGCCGACGAGGGGGTAGCAACGACGGTCGGCACGGTTAATCTCGACGGCCACAAGCAGACATTGATTGAGGGCGACGGTCCCGTGCTCTCCGGCCTATCGTTGTCCGACGACGGGCGAACGGCCGCTTTTGTGGGTGACAGTCCCCAGAATCCGCCCGAGGCGTTCCGGCTGGACATCGGCGGGGCTGGGGCCAAGCGGTTGACCAACAGCAATTCGTGCCTTGGCGACATGCGATTCGCCAGGCAGGAGGTCATCGAGTGGGAGGCTCGCGACGGCCTCAAGCTCGAAGGCATCTTGGTCTATCCGTTGAACTATGCAGAAGGACGCCGATACCCGTTGATTATGTCCGTACACGGCGGCCCAGAATCCCACGTGACGGGCGGTTGGGTGACCAGCTATTCGCGTCCGGGACAGGTGGGAGCCGCTCGAGGCTTCGCTGTGTTCTATCCCAACTATCGCGGAAGCACGGGGCGCGGCGTTGCTTTCTCGAAGCTCGGTCAGGCTGACGCGGCCGGCCGAGAGTTCGACGATTTGGTGGACGGCGTGGATCATTTGATCGCCATGGGCATTGTCGACAAGGACAAGGTAGGCATTACCGGCGGTTCCTACGGTGGTTACGCATCAGCGTGGGGAGCCACGTACTACTCGCACCGCTACGCAGCCAGTGTGATGTTTGTCGGTATCAGCGACAACGTTTCCAAGCTGGGGACGACGGACATTCCGGAGGAGATGTATCTGGTTCACCACCTAAAGCGACTCTGGGAAGATTGGGACTACTTCCTCAAGAGCAGCCCGATCCGTCACGTTCAGAAGAATCGTACGCCGACGCTTATTCTGCACGGCAAGAGCGATCCGCGAGTGCATCCGTCGCAATCGCTGGAGTTGTACCGGCACTTGAAGACACTGGGCCAAGCGCCGGTGCGGCTTGTCTGGTACCCCGGCGAAGGCCACGGCAATCGCCGCGCGGCAGCCCGCTTCGACTACAACGTACGGATGCTGCGTTGGATGGAACGCTATCTGCAAGGGCCGGGCGGCGACTCGCCGGTCCATGCAATCGACTATGCCAAGGAGTACGGCGAAGACTAGTATTTCAATTGACGCGAGAGCCCTTTTCGCCGCGGCAAGGTCCCGTCCGGCAGACGGGACCTACTCGGATCAGGCTTTCCAGTGCGACGTCGTCGGCGACACCACAGTGGCTCTATATGGGCACGTCCAAACCACCCTCCGGGGACTCTCCCCATTCGCGGCGCGGCGGTCTTCCTGTAGAATTGGTGGCATTGGTGGGTGGGAACGCCAATAATCACTTCTTTATCGAGCCCTCCTTAATCGACAGGAGGCCACACAATGCCGGATTTCGTTCAGAACGGACTGGTCACTACTCTGCACGGTTTCGGGACCATCGAGCTTTCGGGCTTGGAGGAAATGCTGGTCCAGGTTACTCGCAGGAACAAGATTGGACTTGTGTTGCCGGTCACCGCCGCTGACATGCGGGCGAAGCCGTTTCGGGAGATCATCGGCCACCTTCAAGACACCCCGTACGTCGACACGATCGTCGTGACCCTGGGGGTCGCGCCCAACGTCGAGGACTACCAAGAGACGACGTCGATTGTGCGCCAGTTGGGCGATCGGGCGCAGGTCCTCTGGATCGGCGGAGAGCGACTGAAGGGGCTTTACGGCGAGTTGATCGAATCCGGGCTGAACCTTGGCGTACCGGGGAAGGGACGCTCGGTGTGGACCGCGTTCGGTTACCTGCTGGCGGATCCCGCACTGAAAGCATTTGTATTGCAGGACTGCGATATCGTGAATTACGACCGGGTGATCCTCGCTCGGTTGTGCCTGCCCATGATTCATCCGAGCTTGGACTTCGAGTTCTGCAAAGCTTATTACGCCCGCGTCACCGATCGTCTGCACGGTCGAGTTGTCCGTCTGCTGGTCGGGCCATTGTTGCGCGCTCTATTATCCGTAATCGGCCCGGACCCCTTCCTGGTCTACCTGGACAGCTTCCGGTATCCACTTTCCGGCGAATTTGCGGTCACCTCGAACCTGGCGCGATCCAATCGCATTCCCAGTGACTGGGGGTTGGAGGTAGGAACCTTGGCCGAGGTTTTCCGCAACACGTCGGTCAAACGCGTTTGCCAGGTGGATCTGTGTCGTCTGTATGAGCACAAACACCAGCCGTATTCGCTGGACGATCCATCCAAGGGCTTGATGAAGATGGCCACAGAGATCTTGACGACCATCTTCCGCACGCTCGCCAGCCGAGGCGTCATTTTGGAGGCAGGGCATTTCGTCACGTTGCGATCGGCCTATCTGCGGGCGGCGCAAGACGCAATTCGTCAGTATCATGCGGATGCGCTGATCAACGGTGTCGAGTTCGATCGCCACAACGAAGAGAAAGCGATCGAGAAGTTTGCCGAACGAATTACGGTAGCCGGAGACTTATTTCAGCAGGACCCGGCCGGCGGCGAAGCGATCCCTAATTGGACGCGAGTGGTCACAGCTTTCCCGGAGTTTCCGCAACAGTTGCGCGACGCAGTCAAGGCGGACGCGGAAGAATTCGGCGGCGTCTGAGACCGGCCATTCCGCAGGTGGCGAAGTCCGCTGGCAATCCGTGTCAGCGATTGCCGTCGGACGGCGTCTCTTCACTGCCAAGACTGGCGCAGATCGCTTCTGCCGTGATTTGTGCGGCCAGACGATGGCCTGCGGCGTTCCAGTGCCCTTCGCCCAGCTTCGTGTTTTCGAATCCGTGCAGGAAAGCACCGTGTTTGTCCGCGTAGCGCTGCATCGGCTCGGCCAGATCGACCGTCGGGAAACCATTGGTGCGGCCCAACGCCTGCAATCGTCGTTCGGCATAGAAAAGATCGTCCACCTGGAGGCGTTCCTGGCTCGCTTCGCGAACGGCTCGATCCGGATTCACCTGAACGGCATTCGTGGCCGACACCAGCACGAACTCGGCCCCCTGGCGGCGGGCTTCCCGGTCCACTTCCATGATCAACCGCTCGGTGAGTTCCCACGCGCGTTCCCACGTCGCGTCGCGTGGTGCGGCGTGAGCCAATTCGTCAATGCCCGGTTGGCCCCGGACGCCCGTGGGGTCGTCCGCCGCTCGATGGCGCCAGTTGTTGCGAGTCTCGTTCAGAAGCTGGAGAAGCCTCACACGATTGATCAACGCGACTTTCCATTCCGTTCGTTTTGATCGGGCTTTCACGTAGTCCGCGTGCTCGTGGAAGCTGTTGTCGAGCGTTAGGCTTTCGTTCTCCAATCGAAAGAACGGCCTGACTTTGTATGGCTCCAACTCCCACGAATTGTTGCGCACGTCGTTTCCCGCAAAAAACACCAGAACCACGATGTCCGGCGCATACGCCCGTACATGGTGCTTGAGCATCAGTAGTTCCTGCGCTGTCCCGTAGCCCGATACGCCGAAGTTCAGCACTTCGACTGGTCGCCCGCCGACGGCAGAGCAGCCGCTCAGCTCCCGTTCCAACGCAGCGCAGAACGTCTCGTCATCGGACACTTGAAACGCCTCGATGTAGGAATCGCCCAGGACAGCGACTCGCAGCGTATCGGGCGCCTTGGCCGGTGGGCGATCACCGTGCCGAAAACCGTAACGATTGATCCGGACGAAGGCCGAGCCCTCCTTTTTCCACCAACCCTCGAACCCGGGCCGAAGTCGCGTGCCACAGAATTCGTCTGGGGCGTATGGCAACGGATAGCTGACGCCGAGAATTCGCAGACAGACTTCCGCTACGATCAGGCCCAATGCCAGGCTGGCGAGCAGCAAAGCCAACTTCTTTGTCGCCGATTTCAGCCTTGTCACCGTCGCTCCACGCTCATTCCAGGTGTTTCGGTTCGCTTGTCCACTACGGCAGGAACAGTTTAGTATAGCAGGCCGTGCATCTACCAGATGTTCTGTCCAGCTCCGTTTGACCGATGGCACATTCCCCTATGCCGCGCAAACTGGCCCTTGTGATTCACGCCTTGAACACCGGAGGCGCCGAGCGAGTGATGGCCTTGATGGCCAGTCACTGGGCCAATCAAGATGCGGACGTGACCCTGATCACACTGGACACCGCGGAAACGGATCGGTTTCCGCTGGACGCGCGCGTCCGCCGCGTTGGTCTCGGGCTGATGCACGAGTCGAGGTATCCTTGGCAAGCCGTCTGGAACAACGTCGCTCGCATTCGACATTTGCGTCGAGCCATTCGTAAGTCCGGAGCCGAACAAGTCGTCAGCTTCACCGACAACATGAACGTTCTCACGTTGCTGGCTTCCGTGGGGCGAGCGTGGAAGGTAATCATCGCCGAACGCAACGACCCGAGGCAGCAGAAGATGGGGCGTGGATGGGACTTGTTGCGCAGGCTCACTTACCCGCGTTGCTCGGCCCTGGTCGTTCAAACCGAATCTGTCGCCAAATATGCGCCTCGACTGGTCCGCAAGAGGCCGGTTTACGTTATTCCCAACGCGGTCATGCCGCCTGCAGAACGGTCAGACGCTGGCCACGTCCTGGCCGGCGACCGTCGAATAGTCGCTGCGATGGGCCGGCTCACAGCGCAAAAGGGATTTGACCTGCTGATCGAGGCATTTGCCCGAATCGCAGATCGGCACCCAGATTGGATGCTGAAAATCGCAGGCGATGGTGAAGAGCGACGGAAACTCGAATCCCTCGCCGAATCCCAAGGCTTGACCCAGCGCGTTGACTTGTGCGGATGGATTGACGAACCCGTGGCCTTTCTGCAGAAGGCCGATCTGTTTGTTCTGTCGTCGCGCTACGAGGGCTTTCCTAACGCGTTGCTTGAGGCGATGGCTTGCGGCCTGCCCGTCATTAGCACGGACTGCGATAGCGGTCCCGGCGAGATTGTCCGCCACGGAACGGACGGGCTGTTGGTCCCGGCTGAAGACATGGAAGGGTTGGCACAGGCGATGGATCGACTGATGACGAACCGCGGGGATCGTGAACGATTGGGCGGAAATGCCGCCGAGGTCGTTGAGAGATTTGGCTACGACGCGTTCTTTGCCCGGTGGGAACACGTGCTGAACGAGACTACCAAAACGTATAAATGAACGGTGCGACGGGCGAATTGGACAGGAAAACCAGCAAGCCCATCAGCAACAGAACGATGACGATTGGCGTGATCCACCATCGTTTGTTGTGAATCAGAAAGTCCCAAAACTCGGCGAAAAAGCCGGGAGGAGCCTCTTCGGCCTGTTGGGCAAAATCGGTTCCTGTCCCCTCGGATTTGTCTTCCGGTTGTGACATGGCAGTTCAGAATTGCTTGAAGTACCGGCTGTTATCGTCGTTCTGCGGGCGGCGTTTCCAGTACGTCGCCGCCTGCCGATCGAATTTACGCTGCATGGAATCGTAACCGCACAACTTCATGATAATCGCGATCGGTGTGAACACCAAGTAGAACAGAGCCGCCAACGCAACATGAGAGACGACCCAGCCGATTGGAAGGACAATCACCATCCAGACCACGTACACCACGCGGGCAAGCGGAGGCCATGCGAAGCCCACGACTCCGACGGACGCGCCAATCGTCAAGACATAGATGGCAATGTGTGAGTAGTCGGTCTTGTAGTACAGCCAAGCCGAGACGGCCGCGGCAAAGGCGATCAACAGCGCGGAGAAAACCCGCAATTGCCTTGCTGTGGGATGCCAGTTGATCTCGACGACAGCCATCCGTCCTAACTCTCCATCTTCGCCATCGTGCAGGCAAACTCGAACCGCACAGACACCTTGCCCCCGCAGGATACCTTCGCCTGAAGGAAGAAAGCGTTGGCCACTCGCTCTTTGAGCGTGATATCCAGCTCGATGGTGTCGCCCGGCCGAATCATTTTCTTGAGTTTCACGTCATTCAGCCGAGTTGCGACCGGGACGCCATCGCCCTGCTGCATGGCGCTCGAAAGGAGTATTCCGCCGGCTTGCATGGCACTTTCGCAGAGGATGACACCCGGTACGATTGGAAACCCAGGGTAGTGCCCCTGAAAGAAGAATTCGTCCTCGCGAAACGTCTTGCGGCACACGATCCGGTCATCGCTTTGCTCGACAATTTCGTCTACGAGCAGCATGGGCGGACGGTGAGGGATGGCTTTGTGGATTGCTTCAAGGCTCATTGGTTACCTGTGGTGGATTGGGATATGGGTGTCGGGTGTCGGCATGCGCAACGCAGCGAAGTCACAGCAGTCTTCCTGACACCCGAAACCTCTGCCTTACATCAGCATGGAATCTACGTCGTTGGCCACGATGACACCGTAGTTGATGGCGCCGAGCCAGCCGGACATGATAATGCCTACGCTGCCGGCATGGTACAGCCCCTTGACTTGCTCGGACAGCCCGCGGCTGATGGCCAATCCTTCGAATTTCGTCCCGAAACTTGCCCCTCCGATGTGCTTGGTGAAGTGCTCGAACGTCAACGGCGTCGCCGCTTCGATATAGGCGATCTGCTCGCGGCAGTTCGGCACGTATTTTTCCAGGGAACTAAGTGTGGTTTCCAGCAGGTTCTGTTTGCGTTCTTCGTATTCCTTTTTGGGTAAATCCGCCCAATCTTCGTACCGAGCGTTCGTGCTGGATACCACCACACAGCGAGGTTCCCGCTGAGGCCGCGTTCGGGGGTAATAGAACGAAAACGTTCGACTGGTGATGTCGCGACTCAGCAACAGGTCCGTTCGGAATCGGTCGGCCGTGGACGTGAACAGCAGATCGCCAGTGGACTCGTCGATCTGTACCTCGGGCTTGAATGCGATGTAGACCTGGGTGCTTGACGTATTCAGCCTGACCGCACGAGCGTCCTCGATGAACTCTCGATCGAATGACTCTTCGCCGACCATCTTGAAAATCGTGGATTTCAGGTTGGCGTTCGAGACGACCGCACGAGTCTTGATTTCGCGCCCGTTGACACGTACGCCGGCAACTCGTCCGTTTTCGACAAGGACCTTGTCCACATCACAACGTATCCGCACGTCCGCACCGTTTCGGGCCAATTCATCATGCATCAACTTGATTAAGTGGTCCGTGCCGCCTTCGAAGATGAAGACACCCTTGGACATGAAGTTCGAGAACACGATGCCGTAGGTGATCGCCGGATCTTCCAGCGTGGAACCGTTGGCGTAAACGATCGGCTCCATCAACAACCGTACAACGTCTTCGCGTCCGGGGAAGAACTGCTGGAACAGCTCGCCGCTCGTCTTCGTCTGGTCGTCGTAGAAATTCATACCGCGCGCGGTGCTGAAGAACCGCTTGATGGTCTCAGCGTCGATATCGAAGCGATTCGTCAGCAGTCGCGTGAAATCCTCGCGGTCGTAAGTCGTTGTCAGCGAGAACATGGGGTTGTCGAAACGGATGTTCTTCAGTTGGACGATCGAATCGGCGATTTCCTGCGTCCAGTAGCGCCGGCAACTCTTGACCATGCCGATGGGGAAGCCATGAAGCGAAACGTCGAAGATGTGCCCGCCCGGACGCCGAAACCAGGTGGCCAGACCACCCAGCTTGTAGTGTTGCTCCAACAGCAGCACCGAGTGCCCAGCGCGAGCCAGCACGTTCGCGGCAGTCAGACCGCCCAGCCCGCTGCCGATCACGACAACGTCGTAACGGTCTTTCGCGCCTTTGAGAAAATCCTTGGGCATGGGAACAACAGCTAATCCTCTAGATCAATGTCCAGCCTTAGCTTCGTGGCGGCCGACGGCCGCGTCGTTTAACCCTGAGCCGGAGGCGACGGCGGCGGTACGTCGAGCCGCCCACAACAACCGTCGCCTCCGGCTCGGGGTTAAACGATTGATTCCCACAGAAGCCATACCGCCGCTTGCTATGCTCTCAGACAGTACCGATTGGCGATCGAGATTCCGCTGACGATCGAACCGACGATGCCTACAAAACCCTGGTCCGTGCCGCAAATGTACAGGTCATCGACACCCGTGGTGCCATCAAACCGTTTGTCCGGCGCCCCGTACACAGCCCCGTTGTCGTGACAAGTAAAGCGGCTGATTGTTGTGGGCGTGAACATGTC
>JADHUC010000283.1 GCA_016784735.1 Pirellulaceae bacterium
AAACGAGCCCTCAATGCGTGGACTCACTTCGAGGAATTCGTTGCGGAGTGGAACTAGCCGCGGTGATGCCCCATGACCCATCAAGAAAAGCCAAATTGCCGAAACCCGTTGCAGGGCTATTGGGACGGGGCACTAGCGGAAATACGATTCCGAATATCAACGGGACAATACGGTCGTCGTTCCATGGGCCGTCCGCGAAAAACGCCGAATACACGGCGAATGCCGAGCCGACGGCGAAGAACACCGCTCCAAGAAGGCCGGCCACCAGGCTGCCCCCGCCGAGTCGCTGTCGCTTGATCTTGGCGGGAATTTGGCGAGGCGGTGGCGCCGCCAGGAACGCATCCAATTCCTGCGAGGTGACCAGCACGCGGCGGGCGACCATGCCGGCCAGGCCCCGCAACTGCGTTCCCGCCGTTTGCGGCTCCGCCTGTTCCGATTCCGCCGCATCCAACGCAGCTTCGCTCGCAACAAATGCCATCGTCAATTGCGTAAACACCTCCGTCGCCTGCTCGATGAACGCCTCCAATTCGTCCGGTTCGCATGGATTCCCAGGACGAACCAGAGCAACGCGATGGTCGTCAGCCCGCACCTCCAACCCGGTGTTCTCCGTGAAGTACTCAAACAATTCGCGGGTGAAGAACCGCCGCACGCGTCCCGGACGCCGACCGGCGAGGTGGTACTTCTGCGAAAACACGGGGAATTCAGCGAAATCGATGTCCTGGACGCCGACCAGATCCGAGAACAGGCTGACCAGCATTCCCTCCGGTTGGAGCGTGAACGTTGGCCAACGCAGATCGGGCGACTCGAAATACGCGAAGGTCCGCGTGCTGGAACGAGATCGGCTCGAGGAACTCCCCGAACTCCGGCTGGTCTGCCTGAGATCACCAACCAGCAATTGGGCTGACCCGATTTGCCTGCGGACGACGTTCGTGGCGGATACGCTACTGGCCCCCGAGAACATTTCCTGAAGATGTTCCTCCAACTGGTCCTCGCCCTCGGCCGAACGTTCAAGCCCCAGTTTATCAGCGACTTCGCCCATTCGCTTCTGCCGGCGGATCTGCGCGGCTGCCTTTCTATAGGCCGATAGGCCCCCGACAAGTCCGCCGGCCAAAGCGCAATACAGCGAAGGATGTGCAACGTCTTTCACAAACGCGGCGACGAAATGTGAGAGGAAAAGACCGCCGATCAGTGCGCCGATCAGCGCGCCGCCGAAAAACGCGACCGACTTGATGACGATTCCGCCAATACGTTCCTCTCGATCGGCTTGGGCATCTGGATTCATGGTGGGCAATCGCGAGTATCAGGGACTTTGTTTGCCATCCCACCTCTGCGGGCGGACGGTGTTGAACTCCGCACCATTGTTATCATTTCGGGCACTGATCGGGAACCCAAGATACATTTACGGCCTTTGGACGGCCTTGTACTCGAACGAGTCCTTCTCGATGCGGAAGGTCCCCCGTGGGGTCTCGACGATCAATGCGCGACCTTCCCGCGTCACGTTCATGCCGTCGGGCCGGTGCCCTTTCCGCCACGGGACGATCAACGTCGTGAATGCCCCATCGCCGCGGATCCGGAGAATGTGCTGGCGTTCCTCAAATCGTTCGGTTTCGTTGGCCGCGCGGAATTGAGCTTGCTCCGTGCTGGGGTGCCAGAGATGTGCCCAGTTGCCCACATGCGCCTTGGTGACACTGTCGGTGGCAACGTACAGGTCGAAGTCGATGCCCCCTGTCGGATGTGATCGCCACGCCTGGCCTGTGAATCCAAGCCGGTTCACGCCAACGGGCAATTCAAGCACCCGCCCGGCCGACGGCAGTTCGTGGCCCGATTTCCCAGGGCTGTGCGTTTCGCGAGCGTGGGTTCGCTCGGGCGGCGTCACGGTACCCGTCGGCGTGACCACCGGCCCCGTGGCCATCAGATTGAACGTCAAGATCTTGGACGAATCGGCCTGCTGGCCCGTGAACTGGTCGTGGATGGCAATGATCGGCAGGTCTGGTAATACATGGATCAATCGCACGGATCGCACCCACTCCAGATCGTCGCCCATGCGATACCGACTTTTGACATGGGCGGAGTTGGCGCCGGTCTCGAATCCTTGCGGGTCCGCGGCGAACCAGCGGTCCCCAACGTCCAGCGGCACGTCGTCCGCGTCCCACGGATGGCCGGCGGCTGACTCCGGTAACACCAGGCTGTGCAGGAATCCTCCGTGAACATGAGGGTAGTAGATCGGTCCCCAATCGACCGAGAGTGGGGCTCCGAGCGCGTAAATCACAACGCTGCCGTTATCGCTGTGACGGTGGTCTCGGTAGTCTTCGCCGCCGGTGACCCAAATCGCTGTTTCGTTCGGCGTGTTCCAGCCGTGGCGCAAGACCGAGTACCAGCCGGGAAACGTGGCGCTGCCGAGTGCGGGGCCCGTGGACGGGAGTTCTTCGTCGATCTTCAACAAACTGCTACCCTGGAATCGGCCGTGCACATTGCCGCCCGTTCGCCACGCGCCCATCAGACGGGCGCTCAGTTCAGGCTTCGCTTCGGCGAAACCCGTGGCAAGTTGGCCGTACATGACGCTGCCTTCGGTCGACCCGTCGCCTATAGCCACGATCTTGCGCAGCCCGCCGAAACGCACTTCCGGCGGCGTAAGAAAGTTCATGTAGAAATCGGCAAACCGGGCCAGACGTTCTTCTTTGGCAAACGCATCGTAGCGCCCAACCATTTTCAGTTGCTGGAACGTGTTCAGAAGCGGATAAGCGGCCGCACCGACATAGTGCACCGAGCCCATGTGAGCCCCGTGCGGGTTGACCGTGCCGCTGAGATCATTGCGGGCATACTGTTCGACGGTTTCGACGTGAGGCTTCATGTCGGGATGCCCGGACAGCAGCAAAGCGATCATGGCGCGCGCATTACCCTGGTTGACGGGCATGTTGGGGTTGCCCAAGTTCAGGCCGTGGCCATCAAACAGCGGCACGAAGTCATTGTCCCAAAGCAGATAGCCGAACAGCGCGGCCGCCGCCTTGGCGGCGGTTCGTCGCTCGCCCGAGACGGTGTCGCTGGCAAGCAACTGGTCGATCCACGTGGCCATACTGGTCATACTCAAACCGCCATGCCAGTAGTGGAAGCGGAGGTCCATGATGCCCTGGCCGTTGACAAATGCATCAACGATATCATGCGCGAGTGTCGCGACATCGTCCGACACGCGCTGGACTCGATCCTCCGAAGGATCGAACCAGAAATCCACCAGCGGTCGGGAATATGGTTCCTTGCTGTACAAGTAATTGTGGTACCCCTTGCCGTGGGCGCCCTGCGTGTCGGCCCGTAACTTTTCAATCGTGCGGTCCAGCGCTTTACGTGGCATGAACATCGCACCGTATCCCTGCGGCGGATCGGGATAATCGAGTCGGTATCGGTGGATCTTGTTCAAATTGAATCCGCCGTGCAGGTTCATCTGGCGGCAGATCTTCTGGACTTCACCCGGTGGCGCAAGATCCGACCGGGTGCCGACGAACAGGCCCCATTGGAAACGTATGCGTGGAAAGACCCTCGCGTCGGGGCACCGCCGGTTGCACTCGACGCGGATTCCAGCAAACGGCGATTTGCCCTCAACGGCCGGCCGAGTCACAACGCGAACGCCACTCCACGGCGCACCCAACGCGCACGAAGCACGGCCCGCGAAGATCCCCACCAGCGGGCCTGTTTCCGCATCCTGCGCGTTGTACATCTGCCAATACCATCCGCTGTCGTAGATCCACGGATCCCATCGAGCCAAGAACCGCGTTTCCCAGGGATTGTCATACTGAAAATCGACAAAGGCATCGCTGTTCTGGCGAGTGTGCCACATCCGATATTGCTGACCGTCTTGTTCGTATCCAGCCTGCTTGGACGACGAGTGATGGCCCTGGTAGCGAGCCTGATTGGGTTTGATTGCCTGGTAGACGTCCAACTCATACGCAATGTCCGTATCCGTATCCTCTTCGATAAGAACCGAAGGCTGGGACGCCGTCACGGTAATCCGCGCGGTATAGTGCCCCTCGCCGCCGGGAATCAGCAACTTCTGCCCGTACGTCAGGTCCGGCCGATCGAAACGATAAGTGACTTCGACGCGCACGAGCAGCGGACCACGTTCGATGAAACGCACAGACATGCCCTTCGCCTGCGCTCGCAACAGCGGAATGGGCGTCGAACCGGTCCAACGCCCGTCGGCGAGCCGAATCGCCTGAACGGGCGCCGGCGCGGGGTCCAGCGGCAGATCCTCCCGCGACACACGAACGCCGACAAAGCGGTTCGTAATCTCGAAGCACCCGTCCTTTTCCGTCACATGCAGCCCGGTTTCTACGCCATCCAGCCGCTGGCCGGACATCAGCCGCCAAGTCCGTTCCGCGCCGGCCGGTAGGTCAGTCAGCACGGCCAGTTGCCGACCACCATCGAGCAGTTGGAATGCGACCGGCGCACCATTTGGCCCAAGCACATGGACCTTCTCCGTCGTTACGGGCCGGTCCAGGTCGAAATCAATCACCTGAGTCGGGTGCGATACCCCGAAACGTTCCTTGATCGTCAACACACGAAGTGCCTCAGATGCTAGGACATGGACCTGCAGCGACTGCACAACGCAGAAGAAAACAACGAGAGTTGCCGAGATGGTCTTCAATGGTTTTCCCCCCAATGATTCGCACGGCCCATGCCGGACATCGCTAAGCGATATTCTACCTTCCGAGACGTTCAAAGGCGAGTTTCGCAACGTGGACAGACCCTTGTATGGGCCGAATTTTCGCGACCGCACTTGGGGCAGTTCACCGTTGAATTCAAGTCCACTCTTGGATCGTGCGCCACTTGGTGGTTCTCATAGGCATCCAGCGCCGATGACCTCTGCACAGGTGAGGCAACGCCACGCAGAACGTTCTCGTGGAACTCCGTGCCGCAGCCCGTGCATCGGATCGTCGGGAGTGGGTCGTCTTGTCCGCCCAACGATAGACGGCATGGATGCCGGACTCTGCGGGCATGCTTTGGGTGACGGGATCTTTGCGTCCGGGTTCCAATCACGCATCCTCGTGTCATGGCAAGGAAGAAATCAACCAACTCGGCTTACGCAGCAAGAGTTTGCGACTTTGATGTCGCAAATTGCGATACTGACTGACACCCTGTCGCAAACACGGGGCATCGCGATCCGGATGATTGGCTATCTTACCCCTCCCGCACGACTTGCTGCAATGCCTTCCAGACTCGGCCTCTGCTGACCTGGGGTGATGTCAAACGTGACATTGGGTACTCGAATCTCCTCTGTGGAATCCTCATGGGAATGCGTTGCCCCAACGTTCCGGGACACCCTCGCAGGACGGCTTTTCCACGCTAGTCCGTACCCACAAATCATCACACCCCTGCCTGCTCGTCAGGCAGGTGGACCAGTTTGGAAAGCTAAAGAGATCAAGCGAACACTACACCAAGACCCCTGCAGCCTCGTGCGGCAGGTGAATCAGTTTCGAGCCCTGGCCCGAAACTTGCGCTCTTGCCAGACAAGCTGGCAGGGGGGCGGGCGATGGCGGCCTTTCCATATTAGCCGGTCACACACTGGCGATCCTGCCACGCATGGTGGCTGGGGTGAGACGAGAAATGTTGCATCCTGCGAGCGAACCGCTGATTGATGACGGATCGCGGTAGCCGTGGCATTGCTTCTGGGATGAAGGAAGCACAGAATGATGTGGTTAGGCTGGTCGGGCTGTGCGTGACGAGATTCTGATCATCCTGATCACGATACTTTTGCACCTTAGATTCGGGAGACAACTGTCATGAGACATACGAAGCAGACGAAGGAAATGCACACCTCGTTCACTCGCCGAGGTTTCTTGGCTGCCGGTGCCGTCTCGGTTGCAGCGGCCGGCTTGGTCGACGCTCAGGCTGCCGAGACCGCTGCGGCCGAAACCACCTCCGTCGTCACACCGCCGGAAGGCAAACGGATTCTGCTTTCCTGCAAGCTGGGGATGATCGCGCGGGAGGCGGGAGGCAAGGCATTGTCGCTGGCTGACCGGTTGAGCCTCGCTGGCGAAGCGGGATTCGACGGCGTGGATCTGGATCAGGCCGGACAGTACACGCCCGAGCAGGCCCGAGACGCGGTTCGCCAATCGGGTGTGTTCGTCCACAATGCGATCAACCATGCGCATTGGCAACAGCGTCTGACAAGCGCGGACGCCGAGGAACGGGCTCGCGGCCGAGCTAATATCGAACACTGCATCCGCGTGTCGCATGCGGCTGGCGGCAGCGGTGTGCTGATCGTCGTCGGACGGGGCGGCGATGGACCGGCCGACGCTGTCGAAGAGCGATGCCGGCAGGAGATCAAGACGTTGCTGCCGCTGGCCGCAGCGTTGGGCCAGCAGATCCTGGTTGAAAACGTTTGGAACCAGATGCACTACGACCACGACGCGCCGCCCGAGCAGACGGCCGAGAAGTTTGTCAAGTTCGTCGACAGCTTCAATAGCCCCTGGGTGGGCATGTACTACGACATCGGAAACCACTGGAAATACGGCCAGCCGGGCGATTGGATCCGCGAGTTCGGCCACCGGTGCGTGAAACTGGATGTCAAGGGCTTCAGCCGGGCAGAAAACAAATTCACCGACATTGGCCAGGGCGACCTGCCCTGGGACCAAGTCCGCAAGGCGCTGGACGAAATCGGTTTCACCGGCTGGGCCACCGCCGAGGTCGGCGGCGGTGGCGTCGAGCGTCTGACCGAGGTTCGCCAGCAGATGCAGGCAGCGTTCGGTGTGTAGTGGCCGCACTGTGTACAGAAACTGAGCGAGTCCACTCCATCAACGCTTGGTGCCCTGCAATCCTGATAGCTTCTGGACGACTTCGGTCATGGCGGGACGCTGTTCTTGGTCGCGGGCAAGCATTGCGGTCAGCAGTTCCCGGTAGGCCTCGTCGACTTGCGGCACCAGATCGCGCCGCAAGTCCTCGGTCTGAAGTCTCAAGAGCAGTTTGATGGGCGCCGGCTCCGCCAGAGCTCGGTGACCGGTCAGCATTTCGAACAGCACCAGGCCGAATGAAAACACGTCGCTGGCGGGCGTCGCAAGAAAACCGTCGGCCTGCTCTGGGGACATATAGGCCGGCGTGCCTTGGATGACAGACGCCTGGTCCGATGAATCCTTGGCGAGAATCAATGTCGGATCGGATAAATCCAGTGTAGCCTCGACGTCGCCAATGCTCTCCGCGACATCCGGCATCGCGCCTTGCGGTCGTTTCGGTCTCGAGTCGGCGTCCGGCGAACTCGTATCCGGCTGCGAACTGGCCAGACCAAAGTCGAGGATCTTGGCAGTGCCGTCTTTCGTCACGATGATGTTCGCGGGCTTCAGGTCGCCGTGAACGACATTTTCCCCGTGAGCGGCCGCCAGGCCCGAGGCGATTTGTGCGGCAAGTTTCAACACTGCGTGCCGTTCCAAACCCTCGGCGATCACTTGCGACAACGGATCACCATCGAGATACTCCATGGCAATCACAGGCAGCCCATCTTCCTCCTCGACCGCATAGACCGTACAGACGTTGGGATGAGTCAACTTGGCTGCCGCGCGCGCCTCGGCCAGGATTGCTTCGCGAGACTCGAAGACCTTTCGCTTCAGCACTTTCAAAGCCACCATGCGCTCGAGCCGCAAGTCCCATGCAGCAAACACGGTTCCGAAGGTCCCACCACCAAGTTGTGCATGGATTCGGTAGTGGCCCAGGATTCGTCCTGGCTTGAGGGCTTGCTCGACGTCGATCGTGCCGTCTGCCGACGTCCAACTAACAGGGCATAGCCCCCCGGTTCGCAAGGCATCCAGGACCCGCAAGACTTCGTCCGGGCTGCGTCCGACGCTCAGGCTGTGAACCACCGAGTACTGCAAATTGCCGTCCGGGTCGATGATGAACAAGCCACGCGTCGAGACTTCTTTCTCGTCGACCCAGACGCCAAAAGCCCGAGCCGCTATTCCGTCCGGATCGGAGGCCAGGGGAAACTGCAGAGGGCCGAGGCCGCCTTCGGTGATCGGCGTCGTCAGCCATTCTTGGTGAAGCTGAATCGAGTCGACACTGATGCCGAGCAACTCGCAGTCACGTTTGCCAAAGTCCGCAAGGCGAGCGCTGAACGCGGTGAGTTCCGTGGGACACACGAAAGAAAAATCCCGCGGATAGAAAATCAACGCCAACCAGCGTCCCAAGTAGTCGCTCCGCTGGACGAGACGAGGTGTCGCATCCAGCGTGCTGACGCTCGCAAGTGCAAAGTCCGGAGCAGGTTCGCCTATTCTGACACTGGACACTCCGAAGACTCCGCGCAACGTTGCCATGCGAAAGCGAAGGCCGCCGGTTCGCTCGGCGGCCTTCACGGAAAAACAACCGTTTTCTTCGTACGCCCAGCTTACGGGAGCTCGGGCGGGTCGATGATTGGGTACTCACCGGAAAGGGCTTTGAGGAACTCGACGATGTTGGCCTGGTCTTCCGCGGAAGGCCCTTCGTCGCCAATCCCCTTGAGCATGCCCGATAAGTTATCGTTGGCGATTCCTCCGCCAGCCATCATGGCCACCGCTTTTTCGAGCGTGTCACAACTGCCGTCGTGGAAGTACGGTCCGGTGTTGGCCACCTCGCGGAGCATAGGTACTCGGAACTTGCCCATGTCCTTGTCGTCACCGGTTACAGCCTTGCGTCCTTCGTCGGGAGTCTCTTTACCCGATCCGACACCAGCGTTGTAGTACTTGTAGTTGCTGAAGATCGGCGGTGCATGGCATGTCGAACAACCGACGTCGTCGAACAGCTTCATGCCCTTCTTCTGAGCATCGGTCAGCGCGTCTTCGTCGCCGTCCTTGAACTTGTCATAGGGCGAGTTGCCGCTCAAGATTGTTCGTTCGAAGGTGGCGATGGCTTTGGCGATGCCCTCCTTCGTCACGTCGGTTCCGAATACCTGTTGGAATCGTTCGTTGTATACGGCGATTTCGTTCAACTGCGGGATCATGTTGTCGAGTTTGTGGCCCATTTCGATCGGGTTTTCGATCGGTCCGAGGGCTTGCTCCTCCAACGACGCCGCGCGGCCGTCCCAGAATTGTGCAGGCGCATAGGCCGCGTTGATCACGGTTGGCGAGTTGGCCCCGCCTACCTGGTCGCCGATGCCCGTGCTGGTTGGCTTGTGCTCCGTCCAGGCCATCTTGGGATCATGGCAGGTAGCACAGGCGATCGTACCGTCCTTGCTCAGACGCTTGTCAAAGTACAGTAGTTTTCCTAGCTCGATCTTCTCGTCGGTCATGGGGTTGTCTTCCGGCACCGGCACTGGTGGCAGGCCGAGCAACACCTTCGTTTCTGCGGCTGCGTCTTCTGCCGGCGTGTCGGTAGTGGGCGACCCTGCATCAGACTGATCCGTCGGCCCAGGGTCCGGCGGGGGCGAGTCACTCGAACACCCCGTGAGCGTCACGCTTACTACAAACCCCAAGATACAAAACCCAGCGAGCCAGACACGTTTGTTCGCCTTCATTGCAATCCTCCCTTCCCTCGTGATGTTGAATACTGCAGCTCCAGACACGCATTATACATTTTTTATGCGTGTTCGATATCGGTGTGATTCGAAATCTCCGAGTTTGTCGTGAAAACGTCGTTGATCGACAATCCGTGAACATCGTCGTTGCCGGTCAGGCGCGCAAATGTCTTGAGTTCTTCTGTGCAGACTCTCAAGAAGTTCTCCAACCGTCTAGCCGACTCGTCGATCTGCAGTCGTGCCCTAAGCTGTGGATCTTGGGACGTTATGCCCACCGGGCATCTTCCCGTGTTGCAGATCCGGTATTGCTGGCATCCGCAGGCGATCAAGGCAGCGGTACCAATGGCCACTGCATCGGCTCCGAGTGCGATCGCCTTGGCAAAGTCCGAAGAAATCCTCAATCCGCCCGTGATCATCAGCGAAACGTTGTCTGCCTTGCGTTCGTTCAGGAATTTCCGCGCCCGATATAGCGCGAAGATAGTTGGGATCGAGGTGGCGTCTTTGACGACCTTCGGCGCCGCGCCGGTCGCACCGGCGCGGCCGTCCACGGTGATGAAATCCGGCCCGGCCGACAGGGCGAACTCCAGGTCGGCTTCTACGTTTCCCGCCGCAACCTTGACCCCGATGGGTTTGCCACCAGATCGCGCTCGCAGCCAGTCCACCTTGCGTTTCAAGTCGTCTTGCGTGCGAATGTCCTCGAAGCGAGCTGGGCTGATGATATCGGCTCCCTCCGCGCGTCCTCGCACGGCAGCGATCTCCGCAGTCACCTTGTTGCCCGGCAGATGGCCGCCCATACCCGGTTTGGCCGACTGTCCGATCTTGATCTCGATAGCATCCACACGCCGTAGGTTTTCGTCCGTCACGCTGTACTGATTCGGCACGTACTCGAAGATGTACTTGTGGGCCGCTTGAAACTCGCCCTCCAGGATTCCGCCTTCGCCGGAACACATGGCGGTCTTCGCGGCGGCGCTTCCCTTGGCCAGTGCGATCTTGACTTCTCGCGAAAGGGCGCCAAAGGACATGTGCGTGACGTAGACGGGCGTGTCGATCACCAGCGGATGCCGTGCGCCTGGTCCGATTACGGTTTCCGTTCGAACCGGCTCGTCTTCATTCAGGGGAGCCTTCGCAAGCTGAGCTCCCTTGATCAGCAGGTCGTCCCACGAGCATGTCTTCTTCCGCGTCCTCATCGGTTCGATGATGGACCGGCCCGTTTCGGCCGCGGCATGAATCTCCGTCATGTGGACTTCCAGATCATCCGACGATCGACGCCACGGCCCAAGGTACTCCGCGGTTTCCTTTGCATCGCCTTTGTCTGCGCCGGCAGGTGGGGCCGTCTTGGAGGGTTTCGCTCTGGTGGTGGAACCCCGCAGGTGATACATCAGCACCGTGGCGACCGCGCCGACGCCGATGAACAGGACGCCAAGCAGGGCGTTGATCAGCGGGTTCATGGATAGTCCTCTCGTGCGTGCTTCTCGATTCTACGTCAACTCCGCGTCCGACATGATCTCGACCAAAGCCGGCCCCTCATGCGCAATGGCGTCAGCGATGGCTCGATCTAGCTCGTCCGACTGCGTCACGCGGACGCCGTGTCCGCCACACAGCCTGGCGTACTCGGCAAAGCTGGGATTGTGCAACGAAGTCTGCCACACCGGCCATTGCCCTGCCCGCTGCTCTTTGGAAATCTTGCCCAACTCGTTGTTGTTCAGCAGAACGTGCGTGATATTCATGCCGTACTTCACGGCCGTGGTCAACTCGCCCATGTATTGCCCAAATCCACCGTCCCCGCTGACCGAAAGGATCGGACGTTCGGGGGCCGCAGCCCACGCGCCCATGGCCGCGGGTAGACCGAAGCCTATCGAACCGAGGTAGCCGGACATGAGGATCGTTTGCTCTCGGCACTCGAAATAACGGCCGAAGGAATAGGTGTTGTTGCCCACATCCACGGCGATCACGGCATCGGGTGGAGCCTGACGAGTCAAAGCGGCAAAGATCGTTGCGGAATTCAAGCCGCGGCCGCGGTCCTGGTGGGTGCGTTTCTCTTTCTCCGCACGCCACGCGGACCATCGCTCGGCCAACTCGCCGCGGATGTCCACGTGCTCCAAATCGGACGGCAACTGTTCCCGTAGAATGCTGGCAGTAACCCCGATTTCGCCCCAAACGGGCACGCTGACCGGGTGGAACTTTCCCAGTGCCAACCGATCGAAATCGACTTGAATGATAGGCTTCGAGCGATCGATGCCCGTGTGCGCTGCGAAGGACGCACCGAACACGATCAGCAGATCGGCCTGACTCATCAGCGAGCTGGCAATCGTCGTGCCACTGCGACCGAGTACCCCGGCCGCAAGCGGATGATCGTCCCGGATCTGGCCTTTGGCCTTAAAAGTGGTCAGAACCGGTGCGTCAAGTTGATCCGCAAGTGCCACCACCTCGCCCATCGACTCACGTGCACCATAACCCACGATGATCACCGGACGTCTGGATCGCGCAATCAAGTCAATGGCTCCGTCGATCGACTCCGCTGCAGGCGTGATGGCTACTTCGCCCAATCGGCCTCCGGGTCCAGACGCCGCGACATCCGGCGTTGGCAGGACTTGCACTTCGTCTGGGAAGATCAAATGAGCCACTCCACGCTCGACGACCGCATGCTTTAGGGCCAGTGTCATCAGCTCGGCGTGGTTGCTCGTGGTAAGCACCGTCTGGCTCCAAGCGGCGACGGCCCGGAACGCCGATGCCTGGTCGATCTCCTGGAACGCGCCGGGACCGAGCACTTGCGTATTGACCTGACCGGTCAGAGCCAGCACGGGAGCCCGATCAACGTGAGCGTCCCACAGACCTGTCAGCAAGTTGGTGGCACCAGGACCGGCGATGGTCAAGCACGCTGCCGGCTTTCCGGTCAGTTTGGCGTAAGCCGAGCAGGCGAACGACGCGGCCCCTTCGTGGCGTATCCCGATGAAAGTAAGGTTGCCTGCGGATTCCTGCTTGCGAACGGCCTCCGCCAGTCCGAGGTTCGAGTGACCTACCATGCCGAAGACATGCCGCACACCCCAGTTGACCATTGTCTCGACCATCACGTCGGAGACGGTCGGTGCCGTTTCAATAGCTTCCTCGACCGCCACGTAAATCCCGTCGTCCCGGACTTCGATTTCATATGCCTCCATTCCGTCGTGATGCGGATCCGCCGATTCGCCAGTCCGCGCATCGAAGCCCCAACCGTGCCAAGGACATCGCAACACACCGTCCTCGAAAGTGCCCTCGGTCAACGGACCGCCCTGGTGCGGGCAGCGACCGTCGATCGCGCCGTATTCACCGCCCCAGTGCGTCAAGGCGATCGTACGCGTCCCGGCTTCCGCTGCTTTCACGTCGCCCTCGGCCACCTCACCCCGTTCCGCTGCCTTGTACCATTTGGTCTCGGTCTTCACGGCGGCGTCTGTAGGCCGCTTGCCCGCGCGCGCTTCGTGTCGCGGCATTGTCGCCGCTGCTGCGTCTGGCAGAGTTGGCGTGAGTTTGCGTGGCACCGCTCTTGGCCGCTCACGAGCATCGGCACGGTCACGCGGTTTGGCTTTCGTCCGAGCCGGCTTTCCACTTGCGACTGGCGCGCGGCCTCGCAGGTAATACATCACAACCGTCGCACCGGCCCCAACGCCAAGAAAGAGAACACCGAGCAATGCATTGACTAAAGGGTTCATGGCACTACTCCGGCGGATTCGCGTGCGTTTCGGTCAGATATCGCACGATCTGTGCAAGTTCGTCTCGTGTCGCCTCCAGTCCTTCCTCGACCATCGACGCCACCAACTGGCGAGCCTTCTCTTCCGAGCGGGGTGGCGATTCAGAAACTAACGTGTTCGCGTGACATTGGGAACACTTGCTCTCGAATAACTGCTTGGCCGCGGCTGGATTGTAGGCGGCGGTTTCGGTTTCCTCCGCGCCGACTGCCATCGCTGCTTTCTGGGATTGATCGTGACGTTCCTGCGCGTCCCGCAGTTGTCGCGTCGATTTCTGCAGTTGGGGCGACAGCGCGATCAGATAGGCGGTAACCTGCCACTGCTCGCCTTCTTCAATCGGATTCAACGCCGTGGTCCGGTCTGCCATGCGGCGTACCGTCTGTCGCCAGTTCTCCGGGGTCCGCGGCTTGGCCAGCACCGTCCGAAGGTCGTGACAGTCGATACATTCCTGTCGAAGGATCCGCTGCCCGGCGCGGAGTGAATCCGTCGAGGACAGCCGCATGCATTCTTCCTCGCCCAGTTCATTCGAGCCGATCTGCGCCAGCAACGTGCGGACCCGTTTCTGGTTTGCCTTGTCGAACAACGTCCCAGTCGCCAGTGCTTCTCGAAATGCTGATGGCACCGAGATCCCAATCAATACCACGCTGCCCACTAGCACCGAGGTGCCCAACGACGGCACGAGCGTCTGCTCCAACCTGCGGAAAAAACGGACGACTGTGATCTTCAAGATCAGTGCGGTACCGATCGCCATACCCAGCGAAATGTGGACAACGGTCCGGGCGGGGAACTCGATCTGGTAGGTCCATAGCCGCGGTACCATCTGGATTATGAGTACCACGTAGATGGCCAGAAACACATACCCGAATACCCGATGGGCGAGAATGGCGCGACCCAGGGGTGAGACGGAAACGGGAGCCTCTTGCACAAGATCCCCTTCGGGCCGTTCGGCTTCAGAAGGCTTGTTCCCTTCTTCGGACACATCCTTGGCCTGCGGCGGTGCGCCACCGGTGGATTCGAACTCGGACTTGGCGGCCCCGCAGACAGGGCATTCCCAGTCGTCGGGCAGGTCGTCCCAGTTTGTCCCCTCTTTCGACGCGTCGTAGACGTAACCGCAGACGGAACATTCGTATTGGGCCATGGCGCACTACCTCACATCAAGACAACAGCCGTATCACCAATTCTCGGCCAACAGTTCAAAATGTGCTTGTGGATGGACGCACGCCGGACAAGCGGATGGCGCGTCGGGGCCTTCGTGGACGTATCCGCAGTTCAGGCACCGCCATTTGACCGGCTGGTCGCGTTGGAACACCCGGTCTTTTACGATATTCTCCAGCAGCCCAAGGTAACGTCGCTCGTGCTGCTTCTCAGCAACCGAGATATTCTCGAAAGCCGCCGCGACCGCCGAGAAACCCTCCTCCCGGGCAACATCAGCGAAACCGGGATACAACTCCGCCCATTCTTCGTGTTCACCGCGGGCCGCGGCACGGAGGTTTTCCGCCGTTGTGCCGATGATGCCGGCAGGGAACGAGCAGTGAATCTCGGCATCGCCGCCTTCGAGGAACTTGAAAAACCGCTTGGCGTGTTCCTTCTCCTGGTTCGCCGTTTCTTCAAAGATCTGTGAAATCTGAACGTACCCGTCCTTCCTGGCTTGACCGGCAAAGTAGGTGTACCGATTCCGCGCTTGCGATTCACCGGCAAAGGCCGTTAGCAAGTTCTTCTCCGTTTTAGATCCCTTGAGGTCCATTGTTTGTTCTCCCATTTGGCTCAAAACTGAATGCCAAGCCTGTTCGGCTATGAAACTCACTCCGATTGCTGTCTGGCGCATTCCGCGCAAACTCCGATGAAATGCACGGAGTAATCCTCGATCTCGAAGTCCTGCCAGCGACGGCACACCTGGCGAAATTACGTGTTACGTGCCAACAAAAAGTGTTCTACCAGAACCATCACCAACTGTCACCACATGCGATTCTCAGCCCAGGCAGACTGCAACGACTGAAGTCGACTACTGGAGAGAAAGTGCCAATACGGTGACACCTGCGTGGTCGTCTGTGAACATCGAAACCGCAGTCTCCGGACGGGATGGTTACCTCGATTACTGACGGCCATCGACTCGAACTTGATCCGGCAATGGCCGAGTTCGCGCAAGCTGACCGCGTTACTTGACGTACCCGAACTTCTTGAAGACCTCCTGGCCGTGGGTCTCGACGAAGTCCAGGAACTTCTGGACCTGCTCGGGCTGCTCGGTGTAGGACAGTCCCATCACGCTGACCGTAATCTCGTCGTCGTACTCGTACGGGGCCGGGACGACTTCGATGGCGTCCAGGAAGTTGTTGGCCACACCGTTCCACATAATGCCCGCGTCGCCGAAGCCCAGTTTCAGTTTGTTGCCGATTTCGGAATGATGCTTGAACATGGCATTCCCCACATTCTCGAGCACGGCGTCCTTGATCTCTTTCTTCTCCAATAGCGCGAACGTCATCTCGCCGCAGGTGGAGAAATCAGGATTTGTCAGCAGCACCTGAAGTCCCGGCTTGGCGAGATCATCAATCGTCTTGATTCCCTTGGGGTTGCCTTTCTGCACGACCAGCACAGGGGCCAGGAATCCCACTTCCACATCGCGCAAGAGCGCATCGGCGTCGCGCGTGTACTGCTGGAACGGCGAGTGTGTCACGTAGACATCGCCGATCGCCTTGGCCTTGACATTGGGCAGGTGATCCTCGGAACCGCCAAAAGACAACTCGGTACGGCCCCCTGTTTCCTCTTCGTACATCTCAGTGAGTTTTTCCATAGGTGGCCGGAATGAGGAGCCGCAGAGAATCGTAATAGGCTTGTCCGGTGCAGCGTCCTGGGGCTCTGACTGGTCACCTGCCCCACCAGAATCGGCGACGGCATCTGTTGTACGGCTTGGCGAACCACTCGCCCCCGGCCCGCCGGATTGCTGTCCAGTATCCTGGCATGCCGTCGTGGCAAGCAGTAACAGAGCTACGAAAAGCACAGAAACAGTTCGAATCGTTTGTCGCATGATCTCTATTCTCCTCGATATACGTCAAACGGCTTGGATTTGCGGTTTAGGGAACGTTTGGAAATTGAGTGTGAGTAAGGAGTCGAGTTCCGGCTTGTAATCCGTGTGGGTGCGCGCCAGGCAGTCCTGGATGGCGCCAGAGAAGGCGGCAAAAT
>JADHUC010000284.1 GCA_016784735.1 Pirellulaceae bacterium
AACGCGATGATTGACGGCTTGAAGAAGGCGGAAGAGGCCAAGCGAGATCGCAACTGGGACGCCCGGCAGCGATGGAAGGCCCTCCAAGACATGATCGCGTGGGCCGAAGCCCAGGCGACCGTGCGGCGGAACACTCGCGAGGCGTGCCTCCGCGAGCAGGCCAGGAAACTCCGGCAACTCGACGGAAGTCCGTAGCTGAGTTTGCAGAAGCTCAGCCCGCTGGATTCTTGCGAATCCAGCTATTGGGTTCATCTATTCCGTGAAGAACTTGTGGATCGTGGTGTGTTTGTACGTCTCGCCGGGCTTCAGGATGGTTGACGGGAAACTTGGCTGATTTGGCGAATCTGGGAAGTGCTGCGTTTCCAGACAGAAGCCCCCGTACTGCTTGTATCCGCCACCAGCTTCTGCACCGTCCAGGAAATTGCCGCTGTAGAACTGAATCCCCGGTTGCGTCGTACGGATCTCCATCACTCGTCCTGTCTCGGGGTCTTTCACGCGCGCGGCTGGTTTCATCTCGCCCGCTTCGCCGCGGAGAACGAAGCAGTGGTCATAACCGGCGATCTGATCCAGGCGGGCACCGATCGTCTCCGGTTGGGTGAAGTCCAACAGCGTGCCTTCGACATCGGCCAAATCGCCCGTCGGGATTAGCGTGTCGTCGACAGGCAGGTACTTGTCGCCAGCGATCATTAGCTCGTGATCCCTAATCGTACCCGACCCTTCACCAGCCAGATTCCAGTAGCAATGGTTCGTCAAATTGATTGGACAGGCTTTGTCGGTTGTGGCCATGAACTCGACGACCAACTCGTTGTCGTTGTTCAGCACGTACACGGCCGTCACGTTCACGTTGCCCGGATAGCCTTCCTCGCCGTCTTCGCTCAAGTAAGTGAATTTGACGCCGACTGCCGATTCCGACTCGATCGGTTCTGCACTCCAGACGACCTTGTCGAAGCCAACTTGGCCGCCGTGAAGATGATTGTCGCCGTTGTTCGTGGCCAAAGTGTACTGTTCGCCGCCCACCGTGAATTCACCCTTGGCGATTCGGTTGCAGTAGCGACCCACGGTCGAACCAAAATAAGGATGTCGCGCCAGATAGCCATCCAGCGTGGGAAAGCCCAGCGTGACGTTGTCCAGGTTGCTGTTGCGGTCGGGCACCTCGAGCGAGACGACGATGGCTCCGTAGTTCGTCATCTTCAACACCAAGCCGTTGTCATTGGTGCAGGTGTACAAGTCAATTCCCACGCCGTCCTGTGTCTTGCCAAAGGGCGATTCCTGTACGTTCATGTCCGATCCGTTTTCTGTAGCTTCGGAGGTCTTCGTCGTCTTCTTCCAAGTCTCCATCATGCCGAATCGAGCCAAGATCGTAACGTCGCCAAGTCATTTTTCAGGGCCGCCACGTTCGGCTCGATGCCCTTTTGGCCCAGGTACTCGACGTGCAACGATATCGGCCCGTTGAATTGCGACCGTTTCATCATCGGAATGAACTTCGGGTCCACTTGCCCCTGACCCAACGGCGCATTCTCCGCTTTGCGGCCATTCCAGCGGAAGTCCTTGACGTAGACGACGCCGAGATGTGGGCGGGCCAAATTGAAGAGGACCGGCCACGACAATCCGGCTTCGACCGTCGCGTGACGAATATCGAAGGCCACGCCGATCTCCTCGACCGGCAGGTCCTTGATCAAGCTGTGCAGGTCCCACAGCGTGGCCCCGACGTTCCTTGCCCCAGCGTGGTTCTGATAGACGGCGCTGATACCAAGCTCGCGATTCATTGCGGCCAAGTCCTTCACCGCCGGACGGAACTCGTCAAGTTGCTCGGTCACCGGACGATTCAGGTCGTATCGGTAGTACGTCATGCGATATCGTTTCACGCCCAAGGCCGCCGCAGTTCGCAGGACTTTTTCGGTGTGAGGCTGATCCACGCTGTTGACGCTGGAAGCCATCACGGTGATTTCCAGATTGTGCTTCTTGAGCGCTTCGACCAATTTCGGCAGATCTTCCTCGACTCGTTCGGGCAACACTTGCCCACGGTCGCGCACCGTTGCCTCGATACCGTCAAAGCCGAGTTCTGCAATCGTCTCGGCCAACTGCTCGAAGCTGAGCGATTGGAGAAACTTGATGAAAGCGCAGATCTTGTTTCCAGACTTCTCCGATGCACCCATAGCGCCTGCAGATGGCAATATGGCAGCGGCAGCTATGCTGCCTGCCACGAACTTGCGTCGAGAAATTCGGTGACTCACGGTGTCCTCGAAACTCTGTTGTTGTCTCTCACTCATCGTCAGTCGTTCCCCAGTAGACTTCTTAGCAAAGCGAACAAACCAATGGCAAACAGAATGGGAGCCTAGAAGAAGATACGATCGGCGGCAAGCCCTGCCACAAACTCATCCCCCTTCTCGTCGCATTCCGACGGACGTGCCTGCTGCCAGTTTACGGACCATTGGGTACACTAGAAACGTGCCCCGTGGTGTTCCTTACGGCGGGCGTCCAAAAGAAGGCCGGCAATATGTCTGAAGATCGTCGGCGACGAGGAGGCCGCAAGAAAGGCCGTGCCCGAGTACCTCGCCCCGTGGAAACTCCCCGACGAGTACCTGTGAGGGCTCGTCCGCCGGACGCAAGCAGGGACCGTTGGAGTTCACGCTTTAGCGTGCTGTTGCTTCTCGATGTCCCAAGCAAGACACGCTAAAGCGTGAACTCCAGCAGGCGGCGGGAGATGTCCGGGAGCATGGACGCTACGGCAGAGCTTCCGTGCGAAGTTGCCGCTGGGCGTGTGCGATTCGGTTGTCTTGCAGGAGTCTGAAGTAGTCGGCCGTGACAGCCAGCACCTCGTTGAAGTAGAAGTCCCGCGTGACGACTTGGTCGTCAGGCTGGACCTGTTCCTCTAGCTGTTTCTCTTCTTCCTTCTCCGCGTCCAACTCGGCGCGTTCCGCAAAGAACTCCTTTTCGTTCAAAGAGATCTTCTTTTTCTCTTTCTGTGCCTTGTAGCGCTCGATGTTCTTCACCAACTTGGCGAAATCCTCGGATTCGCTGATTCGGGCTTGCGACTTGCTTGCCACCGCCTGGATGATCTCGGGAGCCACCATCTTGTAGCGCAGGTATCGGGCGGCCGGCACTTTTTCAAATTCAATCGCGTAGTCCAAATCCGCTTCGCCCACATCCATATGATCCGTGATCGACGGCAGCGTAACGTCGGCGTGTACGCCACGCTGCTGCGTGCTATCGCCGTTGGGGCGGTAGAACTGCTGCATCGTGATCTTCAGCGCTCCCAGATTCGGTGGGTTCGGGATGCGGAACAGTTGCGAACCCAGGTCCAAGAGGCTTTGCACCGTGCCCTTCCCGTGCGTAGACGAATCGCCGAGGACCAAACCGCGACGGTAGTCTTGAACGGCGCCTGCGAGGATCTCACTGGCACTGGCGCTGAACTTGCTCGTGAGCACGACCAATGGGCCTCCCCAAGACATGCCGCGTTCGCGGTCGTCGTATTCTTGGATCTCTCCCTCGGAGTCCTTTACTTGGACGACGGTCCCCGAGTCGATGAAGAGCCCTGTCAGTTCGATGGCTTCGGTCAGGCTGCCGCCGCCATTGCGGCGCAAGTCAAGAACCACGACATCGACCTTTTTCTCGTTGAAATTCTCCAAGATTCTCTTTACGTCGACCGTCGTGCTCTTGTAATCCTTGGCCCCGCTTCGAGCGGCCTCCATGTCCATGTAGAAACTAGGCAGATCGACAACGCCAATGCGCAAAGGCGAGCCGTCCGGCTTCTTGCCTTCTTCGATGATCTCACCGCGCGCCTCGCTGTCCGTCAATTCGATCTTGGCCCGCGTGATCGTGTAGATACTCGTCTCAGTGCCGCCAGCCGGAATCACGCCCAGCCGGACCACAGTACCCGCATCGCCACGGATCAATTGCACCACATCCGAAAGCTTCATGTCGACCACGTCGACCATTTCGCCCTCTTCGTCCTGGCCCACGCTGACGATGCGATCTTCCGGTTTCAGCTTGCCGTGCTTGTCGGCGGCCCCGCCGGGAATAATCTTCGAAACCACAGTGTAACCGTCTATCGGCTGCAGGGCCGCGCCGATCCCCTCGAGCTCCAACCGCATCTGAATGCGGAAGTTCTCCAGCGTGCTGGGTGACATGTAGGTGGTATGAGGATCGAAGCTGCTGGTGATCGCCGTCAGATACCACTCCAGCAGTTCATCCGCGTCGGTCTGGTGCATTCTTCGGGCGAAGCTGTGATAGCGGCGGCTGAGCTTCTCGGTAGCTTCCTTGCCTTCCTTCTTGTCGCCCTTCAAGACGAGCAGATCGTACTTGATGCGGCGTTGCCACCTTTCCAACGCTTCTTTCTCATTTCCTGCGTACTGAACCAGGTCCCGATCGGTGAGCATTTCCTCGTCGAGCGTAAAGTCGAATTCCTGCTCCAGCAATCCGTCGATCGTCTTCACGCGTTCGTCGATTCGAGCGAGAAAGCGATGGAAGACGGTGTAGGCAAAGCTGATGTCCTTCTTCTTCAGCATGTCGTCCAGGTCGTTTCGGTGCTTCATGAACTCGTCCACGTCGGACTGGTAGAAGTACATCTTCATCGGGTCTAACGTCCTCAGGAACGACTGCAGACCGCGCTGAGAAATCTCGTCGTCCAACGTGTGCTTGGACAAATGCTCGTGCCGGATCAGCGACATGACCACATTGGTGACATGCCGATCGTTTGGCCGCGGCGCCACCAGGCCTGCGGGCACCAAAGACCACACGCCGACGATGATCGCCAGGCAAAGGCCCAACGCGAAGAGTGTACTCGGACGGCGGATTCGTGCGGCGAAGACGTTCCCAATACGCATAACATTCCCTCGACGACAATGACACGGAATCTTGACGTGCCCTAAGTTGCCAAATGTGAACAAGTTAACGATGGTATACGGAATCCGCCTTGCAGGCAAGATCGACAATGTTAATCGGAATAGTAGTATCGTTGACTATACCAAGGAAAGGGCCTGCGGCCGAAGTTGGCGGAATTCGGACATTTATTTGTGCGTCGTGCCCCACTTTTGAATGTATGTCGCCAGGCGGGAATTGTCCATGATTTCCCTGCACGTTCTGCCGAATGGGCCGGATTGCGCCATTTCGAGTCCAGCCGAACAATAATTCCTATGCCCTGTACGCCGATCTTCGTAGGGTGGGCCAAGTCTTCGCGGGCCCACCGAAATGGGCTCTCGATTTCTAATTGGCTTTGTCGTCCGAACGATGCTCGCGCAATTGCCTGGCGAGCGGTCTCTGGTGGGCCCGCGAAAACTTGGCCCACCCTACCTTGCGACGGCTAGACCGCGCTACGGCAATTCGTAACACGCTGCCTCTTCAGCGTTTCGGACAAGCAAATAGTGATCGTAGAGGCACGGATTGTTCCAGGTTTTCCCTGCCAGCGCGGGAAACGAGCCCAATTCGTTGTGCCCGGAGGGCGTAGCTTCGACCAATACGACGTCGCCCGATTCGGCTTGCACTAACAACAAGTCGCCGACGCCGAGGATCTGGCCGTGGGCGTAACGGCCACCCCTCCACTGCCGTTTTTCCGACTCCAGGTCGGCACACTGCAGGATTCCGTCCGAAAGCCCATAAACGTATCGGTCGCGGACGACGATATTTGTGAATTTCGTATGCAATATCCTCTCGCTGGACCACAACTCGGCGACACCCCAATCTCCAGCACCGCTGTGCGAAAGCTGCAGTACTTTGGCGCCAACGCCGTAGCCTTTGGACAACCAGATACGTTGGTTCGGCAGCGGCACGGCTTGCGAGACATTGGCATTTGTCGTGCTCTTGCCCGGCCAAGGATACTCCCAAAGGACCTCGCCGTTCTCCGGAAGATGACCGCTGACGAAGTCCTGGTTGACAATTAGGATTTGGCGCACGCCGTGGATTGTCGCCAGGCTCGGCGAGGCATAAGCGACTTGGTGGTTCCCGCCTTTCCAAACCAGCCGGCCGGTGTGTTTGTCGTACGCGGCCAGCGAGTCGCACTGACCGCCCGAGGGACCACCCAACGGCACCACGACGAGTCCGTCGACGATTAACGGCGAAGCCGAACGTCCCCAGCCGACGGCCTTCCTGTCTTCGTCCGGAGTGACGCCAATCCGCGCAAGCAGGTTGTCGCTCCAAATCTCCCTGCCATCCGCACCGTCAAGACATCGCAGAACGCCGGTCGCTCCCAATGCATAGACGCGGCCTTCGTGGATCGTCGGAGTCGCACGCGGTCCCGGACCACCCATGACTGTGCGGTGGCGGCCTTCGACTGCGTGCCACCATCTCAACCGGCCAGTAGACACTTCGTAGCACGTGACAAGTTCCTGCTCGCCGCGCTGTTCCATGGTCACCGCAAAACCGTTCACTACGGCGAAGGCGGACCATCCGGCGCCGATCGGCTGGCGCCAAAGCAGCCTGGGCGCGACCGACCAGTCGCGACTGAGCGAAACGCCGCCAACCGTGGCATTACGGTCGGGGCCGAGGAATTGAGGGAAGTCGTATTCGGTGGTCGTCACAAGATCGACACCGCCGACGATCGTATCCGGCGTCGCCAGGCTCTGGTCTGCGTCGGCATTCCAGCGGAACGTCAACACGGGTACCAGATCACCGCTGACTTGTCTGACCCGCAACATCCCTGCCAGTACGACGACCGCCATGGTCACGGCAGCGACGGTTGCGTAACGAGCCCCTGCAGAATACGCGCCAAAAACAACAAACCAGACCAGCGGTGTCATCAATGCCAAAACGGCCAGGATCAACGTGGCAAAGTTAATGATGTCATGGCGCTGCTCCAGGCCGATCGCGCAGGTATGCAGCACGGCGATCGACACAACGCATAATCCGAGAATCAGCCACACCGAAATATGCGGATAACGCCGCCTTCGGAACCAGGTCCGGTTCGTTGCCCCGACTGGCGCGTCGGATTCGTGTGGTTGACCGGGAGCCTTGGAAGTCATGGGCACTTAGCAAGTGCGATCGACACCGGGTTATCAACAGTTTCGTCATTCCGTTGCCGCCCTGAATTCGTTGGGATCTTCTTTGATTGCCCAGCGAATTCAGGGCGGCAACGAATGATTGCGGCCGAGCGAAACGGGGCCGTCAGGGAATTCTACTCCCCGGAACGTCCGTGTCCTCGGTCTCTTCTGTAGATGGTCCGTCGCCGGCGGCTCTTGGCTTCCGCTATATGAGGTTTGGCGAAACCGGAATCGCGAGGTTCCTCCTCAGGGGCTTCGGACCCGCCGTCAACATCTTCGTCAGGCGACTGGGTAGAGTCGCCGCCATCGGACGCCGGTCCGTCTTGCGTTGCCGACAGCGGAGGACAGAAGTACCGTCCCAACGGACCGGCAAGCAGTGCGGGCAGAAAGATCAAGTCGCCGATCAATGCGGCGGCCAGCATAGTCAGCATCATCACGCCGAAGTACTGCGTAGGTGTAAACGTGCTGAAAGCGAATACGGCAAGTCCAAAGCCGCCGATCAACGTGGTTTGGGTCATTGCCGCCGCACATCGCCGGTAGGCTTCGACGATGGCTTCGTTCCGAGGAAGGCCCCGCGCAATCCCATGGCGGAACCATGTCAAAAAGTGGATCGTATCGTCCACGGCGACACCCATCGCAACACTGGCCGTCATCATCGTGCCGATGTCGACCAGGATGTTCCCGTGTCCCATCACACCGAAGATGAGCACGAGGGGAAACACGTTCGGAACCATGGAGAGCATGCCGGCTCGAACGTTGACCAGATTCCGCGGGCGTAGTCGTCCGTTGCGCAACACGACCATCATCACCAGGGCGATCATGGCGAACGCCCAGCCGATACTCTTGATCAGACTATTCAACAACTCCCGTTGTGCCTTGTACACAATCGGTACCAGACCCGTGTAGACAACGTGAATCGGGTCTCCCTTTTCTCGGGCCGTCTTCGCAATCGCGGAAGAGGGATCGAACACGTGGTCGCGCGCGTCGATGAACGATCGTGCGTGTTGCTTGATGAAGTCGATGTCGTAGTCCTCGTGGTCCTGCACAAGCACCACGCAGTCGAATGCCTTGGCCAGACCGTTTCCCCAACGCTCCGACGTGTAATAGCCGGCTTCCGCTTCGGCCGCGTCCGGATCGTGCCAGGAGCCCCCCTTTGCTTTGAGTCCTTTGACTCCGGCGCAGGTCATCAGGTCTCGCAACGTTTCGGTGAAAATCTGAGTTTGATCGATTTCGCAGAGATCTTCTCCCGCGGCCTCATGTTCATCGGCTGTACGGCTGTCCCCCGCATCCGCGGCATCCTTTTCGACTGCCGCGCGCCTCGGATCAGGTACTCCGAGAAACACGACCCGTGCCTTGACGACTCCACCGCCTTCGCGCTGCTGGTCAATCTTATCGAGGATCTGGTCGCGGAAGCGATAAGCGGTCATGACAGGTTCGACAGCGCGTTCCAGTTCCGAAACGAACTCGCCATAGTCGATGTCCATCAAGGCGCCCAGCCGCAGGCTGATCCGCCACAATTCGCTGCCCCGATGCTCATCTGCGCTATCGATTCGCAAATAGTCGGATGCCAGGTACTCGTGCCGGTGTTTCTCCAATTGGCGATTCATGACACCGCGGATCGGATTCCGTACACCGCTGACGCCCGGCGCAGGCAACTCGGGGGCAAAGGTCGGCACGGACATCCCGCTGCCGACGATTCCTTGACCTTCTTTGCCGAAAGTGGTTTCCAACACTCGCTGCAGCCGATCGGCGATCTCGACGCGTTCCAGAAAGTCCAACCGAAAGCGTTTGTCCACTTGGGCTTCGGCCACCTCGTCGCCCGAAACCTCCTTGTTGATCGAACTCCGCATCATCTCCGGGCGGACGCGAACAACCAGTTCCATGGGCACGAGCATTGCCAGGTTGTCTTCCAGCCACTGGTAGTCCCGTATGATTTTCGCATCGCCGTCAAACAACTTGATCAATTGGACGCACGTTTTGATCTTGGGCAAGCCAAGTGCCCCGATCACGAACACCAGAAGGCACGCTGCGGTGACCGGGACGTAATGGCGGACGACCCACGTGCCAACGGGTTCCCAAAAGCCCAGCAGCTTCTGTCGCACGTCGAAGGCTTGCTTCTTTCCGCCTGGCTTTGGTTTCTTCTGGAATCGCGGCGGCCACAATTCGAGTGCGGAGGGCAGAAACGTGAACAGCAACAGCAATGTCGCCATGACGCCGATGGCCGAATAGAAACCGAACTTCTTGATCGGAACCAGAGTGCTGGTGTTCAGCGACATCAGGCCCAGGGCCGTAGTCAGCGCGGCTAGCGAACATGGTTTCCAACCGAGAGCCAGCCCGCGTTCCGGTGCACCCGGTAGGCCGTCTTCTTCAGCCGCATCGCGATAGTAGTTCACAATGTGCACAGCACCAGACAGACCCAGCACGTAGATCAGCGAAGGCATCGTCAACAGAATCGCGTCGACCGAACCGCCGCTCCACCACACGATCCCCAGGCTTGTGATGGCGCTAACGCCGCCCACAAAGAAGATCATCATGGTGATCCTGATGCTGCGGAAGCAGATCAGCGAGATGGCGACGCCGATTAGAGCCGAATAGCCGATCAGCCGAGCCAGCGTGATTTGGCCCTCTTCGTCGATGGCCACGTTGTCCACGGGCGGGCCGCCCATCTTCAGGTCGTCCCCGGAGATACCGCACTCGGCCGCCAACTCCAGCAGCTTTCCGCGCGGCCGGCCCATCAGCGGCCTTCCGATCACGCGCCGCAGATCACGCTTGCCGGGTTCGCTGAGCGTCAGCAAGATGCACGTCTCTTTGCCGTCCGGTCCAAACAGCGTGCCCGTAAGGCGTTTGAGCGCCTCGGCCCTGGCTTCTTCGGCAGCGTACTGGTCTTCAAGGCCGCGCGGCCAGAGCGCGCCGTCTTTCTTGGAAAGCTCGTCGCGGACCTCGGGGCCGGTCGTGATCGATTTGAACAGACGCGCTGTCAGCTTCCGGGGATCCTCGTGGAATTCGTTTGGGCCGCTTTCGGCCGTTGACTCTCCGAACGTAGCGACCAATTTGCCTCGTGCGGTCTTGTCGCGCATCACGGTCCGGCGGAAGCTGCGCCCCAGAAATCCGGGCAGATTACTCTTGCCGAGCCAGCGGTACAGTTCGCCATCGGGCGTGATGAAATACCATGCGTCGTCATCGCCTTGCAGCCATTTTTCGCCCCGGTCACCCCAGTTCTCGTGATAATCCCCGTGCGAGCAAAGCCCCTTTTCGTCCCCGAATTCGCGAGCCCTCATGCGATCGAGTTCCGCTCGTTCGGCTCTGGTCAGTTCTTCGAAAGGTCTCTTCTTGATGGCCGGCGGAGTTCCAGCGGTGCCGGCCTCTGCCGTTTCGCTTCCGACCGGTGCCGGCGGTGCAGTTTCGGCGCGGAGCTTCTTGGTCAGTTGGGCGAACCGGGGGTCATCCTCCAGCGTTTTGCCTTCCGCCTGAAGCTCCGGCGGTATGGGCCAGGTGACCACGACGAATTGCTCGCCCATGAAGTGCTTGCCGAACCATTTCAAGTCTTCCGTCTCGTCAAAGTCGGAAGGCAGCCAATCCGCGACATTATTCTTCATCCGCTGCATCGCGTATCGGGCACCGCGCAGCGCGAAAGGCGTCAAGAAAAAGACGACACAGAGGATCAGCAGTGCACGCCGAGCGAAAAACGTAGCCTTCATGGCGAAAAGCCGCCGGAGTTGTCTTGGTAGGTTGGGCAAAACATAAGATTAGCGGGCTTCGGCCCTTTCGTCTACGCCAAACAGCGGGGGAACACTCGTATATCGTCACAGCCCTCCGGCCCACGCCGCTTAATCCCTAGAGCTTCACAGGAGAAAACATGGACGCGGGTGGGACTGTTCCGAGTAGGTCCCGCCTGCCGGGCGGGACCTTCCAGCGTTGCCCGGCTTTCTGCCAAGTCAAGGTTCCTTCCGGCAGCCGGGACCTACTGGACAAACCCGCCACGGGTGGCGGATGCCGACTGGTGCTAGCATCGCGGATTCCCTATAAACCAAGCGCGACCTTTGGTGCTGGCCAATCTTACTGAGCACGCAATAATCGTAGCATGACCGCTCAAAACGATCACGCGCAGAGTCCGTATGCCGAGGTCTCCTACCAGGGCGTTGCCGATCCGGGTGCGCACGTGCGGTGCCTGGAAGGTCTTGCCACGCTGTTTGGGATACAGCCCGTTGACATAACCCAGTGTCGAGTCCTCGAACTGGGATGCGCGTCGGGAAGGAATCTGATTCCGCAGGCGCAAGACTACCCGAACAGCCGCTTTGTCGGCGTCGATTTTGCCGCCGACCAAGTTGCCGATGGCCAGTTCATTATCGACGAACTTGGATTGGACAACATCGAGCTTCGGCACGCCAGCTTCGCGGACCTCGACGCATCGTGGGGACAGTTCGATTACATTCTGTGTCCCGGTGTTTTTTCGTGGGTCGCGCCGGAACTCCAGGAGAAGATACTGACTGTCTGTCGCGAGAATCTGGCGCCGCAGGGCGTAGCCGTGATCTCCTACAACGTGTACCCGGGTTGGCATTCGAAGCGACTGGCGCGCGATCTGATGCGCTACCACGCGGGCACGTTTGATGATCCGGGGCGGCAAGTAGCCGAGGCACGTTCCGCGCTGGAACTCGTGGCGGACAGCGCTCCGGCCGAGACGGTTCAAGGGCGAGTGTTTCGCAGCGAGCGCGACTACCTGCGTACGGTTCGCGACGACTACCTGTACCACGATTATTTGGTGGAGGATAACCGTCCGCTGTATTTTCACGAGTTCGTCGGGCGAGCCGAAAAGCACGACCTTCAGTTCGTCAGCGACGCCAGCTTCGCGCGGATGAGCGGCACGTTCATGTCGTCGGAAGTGCAGAAGGTATTGGCCCGTACGCCGCTGGTGCAGCGATGCCAATTGCTGGATTTCCTGCGAAACGAATCGTTCCACAAGACGTTGTTGTGCCATCGGCAAGTCACGCTGGATCGGCAGTGGAAGCCGGAAGGCATGGCGCGATTCCATTTTTCGCTGGTCGAGAGACCGCAACCGATCAACTTGGACCTCGGCAGCCACGAACCCGCGGGCATCCAATTCTCGCAGGGAAGGTTGACGACCAGTGACCCGTTGGGCAAGGCGGCCATCAAGCACCTGGTAGACATTTGGCCCGAGACTGCACAACTGGACGACTTGCACGCGGCGGCGATCGTCGAGTTGCCGTCGACAGCGCGCACGGAATCTTCGGAGGGCGACGCTGGACGAAACACGCTGGCCGGCGCCATGTTGGGCGCATTTGTCGCGGGTCTTCTGAAGATCTGTCTGCATCCACCGAAACTGTTCAACTCGATCAGCGACACGCCCCGAGTGACCCCTCTGTCTCGGCTCCTGGCCCAACGAGGGAACACGTTGGTCAACCAGATTCACGAAAACGCCGTGCTCGACGACCTTCAGAACTTCATCGCCAGCCGACTGGACGGGCAGTGGGACCGCGCGGCGTTGCTAGAAGAACTTGACCAAGCCGTCGCTTCCGGTCAACTCAAAATCGAAGGCAACAGCCAATCCACGGCGGAGGCACTGGACAGCGCGCTCTCCGAGTTCTGCAAGAGGGCATTGCTTGTCGGTTGAACGATTTGGCTGCAGCTTCACGACTGCAGATCTGAGTGGGGCACGATTCCATCGTGCCTGGCACGTTGGAAACGTGCCCCACAACCAGAATGCGATGACTTGTGATTCGCTGGTCGAAAGTTGCCCGTAACGCATGCTGCGGCGATTACGTCGGCAAGCCGTGCGCACGCACTTGAAGTGCGCGACGGCTGGGTCCAAAATGGTGGTGACCTGAACAACACCGTAGCCGGGCGAGGACAACAACGATGCGTTTGACACTCATTTCTCTGCTGCTACTGGGTCTGGTGTGGTTTTCGATCTCCGCGGCGCCCGTACCCGGGTGGGCCGACGAGCCTGCGAAGCTCGCGGTTACGAAGAAGGCTCCGCCTGCAGAACTGGCGGATGAGATTCGATCCGTTCTCCAGCCGACGGCCGTTCGACTTACGGAAGGGAACGAACCGTTTTTCGAGTTCTGGTTTCGGAAGGAGATCCCGCTTGCGAAAAAGCCGGGCGCGGACTCATTCGCGATGACCGCAGTGAAAGAAGGAACGGTTCTCGGTGCGATCAAGGTTTACGAGGAGCGGTACGACTTCAAAGACGAGGAGATACCTCCCGGTGTGTACGTCTTGCGGTTCTGCCTTCAACCCGAAGACGGCGACCATCTTGGCACGTCGCCGACCGCTACCTTTATGCTGCTTGTCCCCGCCAAGGACAATCGTAAGCTAGAGGCATTCGCTGATCATGACGACTTGGCGGAGGCCAGTTCCACGATCAACGCCGCCGAGCATCCCAGCAACTTGAATCTCCGGCCCGTCGCGGAGGCGGCTGGCGACTTCCCCAGGCTGGCATCCTATCACGACGGTGATCACAAGGTCGTTTGCCTCCGCCTGCCCGCCAAGGTCGACGGCGGGGCCGATCGACTCATGCTCACCTTTGCTCTGGTCTATGAGGGCGTGGGCGAAATCTGACACTTGAGGCGAGCGGCGGATGAGAATCTACCTGTAGCGGAACTCGCCAAGAGTTTCGGAGTTCCGTGTGACTGGCCGAAAGTCTGGCCGACTTCCGCTACGGCAGGTAGCGCGTGAACTCCTTCCATCTGGGCAAGCGCAAAAGTTGGACCTCGTACAGCGAGCGTTCTGTCTCTTCGGGGCCAAAGGCTCGGGCCTTGGAGATGGTGGCCCGGCGGGAAGGGTCGGTCACTTCCACCCAGGCCACGCTGTAGAGGCATTCATCGGAACCTATGACCAAGCTCTCGGCGAAAAACGGCCGCCGGTTGTTGGCTCCGATCACCAAACCGTGGTTCTTCATGCAGCGCTGTCCGATATCGTAGGTGAGCAGATACAGGCTAGATTGCATGGCCGGCTTTCCTTCGATTTCCGCGGCCGGTCCGTGAGCGAGGTAGAAGAGCGTGTTCTGGTCGGGTGCGAGCAGGAAGCCCAATTGGCTGATTTCGGGATTACGCGGCATGCCCTGATACGCTTCATGCCTGAAATCGGCCAATGCGCGGATATAGTCCTGGCCCGGAAAAAACTCGAACAGCGCCGTGGTCTCCCACAGGATTCCAAAGAAGCTGTTCGTGGCAGGATTCCACTCGATGACGCGCCAATTGTGCTGAAAATCGCCCTTCAAGGTCTCCTGAGCGGACTGAGAGAACGTGGCTCGTGATAGGTCGAGCCCTTCGATGTAGGACAATGGCCGGGGTCGGACTTCCGGATCGAAGCGCCAGATGCGCCCATCCATCGTCGAGCCATAAAGCCGGTTTTCCGAGTCCAATCCCAACGTACGGCAGACGCGATCCCACTCGTGTGGCTTGTGGCCCCATTCTCCCCGGTCCTGCACGGAACCCCAGCAATGGAGTTCCTCCTGGTTCAACTCATAGGACACGAGCAGCGCCGATGGCCAGGACAGGCCGTACAGCACTTCATTTTCCCGGTCCATGATCATCGTGATGATGCCTTCGTTCGGTATGATCCGGGCCAGGTCATCAAACGCGGAGGTATCGAGGTCGTAGGACATGAAATGACCGCCCTTGTACAAGGGTTTCTCGCCGGCGTCATAGCCCGGAAGCCCATCCTTGTAGAAGGAAGTGTGTGTTGCGAAATACAGCTTGCCCTTATGCTCGAAAAACGGCACATGCACCTTGCCCTGGGAAATTTCCTCTCGGGCGTGCTCCCCCAGCGGTGCATCCATTTCGGCAATCAAGTTCATGGTGCCAGGTCTGGGGTCAAAGGCGTAGAAGCGGCAGGCGTAATCCGTGTTGTGCGTGTCGATGGAGAAATACAGCTTGCCGTCGGAAGCGGAAACCAACGAGTGATAATTGCTATCGCCGTTGGGAAAATCCGGCTGGAAGAAATCACACGGAATCCGTGTTTGGATCGACCCGAGTGGAATCGTCACTTTCGTGACCTCCGCCGGAGGCTCCGCCCAAGCTTGAGCTTGCACCGCCATGAACAGGATAACCCATCCCATTATTCCCTGTAGCTGCTTCATTTGTGTCTCCCGTGTCACGCTTGTGGACCCCACGATCGCGACAGGCTGGACGCCAGTCGACTTGGATTGAAAAGCCTATTCTATCTAATCGATTCTTGCCCAACAGTCAAAGAATCATTCGCTACTGCTTCCACCAACTTCCCCCCGCGTCTCGCGGGTGGTAGGGTAGGAGGGAGGGAGCTATTCGCGGCAGACCAAAGTTCAGGAATATCGCCATGCGGCTCTGGAATAGAGTTCTGCGCCCCTCGTTTGCGATGATTGCATTGCTCACGTTCCTCTTGCCGCGATGGGGAATCGTGCCCTGGTTTCCCATCACATACGTGTTCTTCTCTGTTGTTGGAATTGCCCTCGTTGTCGAGGTGTGCAACGTAGTCGCCAAGCGGCAGTGACCCATCCGCGCGAGCACCTTTTAATCACACACCACCCAACGACGGCAGTCGTTTGACGACAAAACCATCTCGTGCTAGTATTGTAGACGCTTATCAATAGTCGACGGCGATCAGGCCGTGCTCGATTTCGGTTGTCTCGTCACATGTTCCTGGAACGACACCCCCCCCCGTCCGGGCTGGTGTATTGTCGTGAAGTGCACAGGTTCTGGGAGTGAATCTGCTGGCTTGGCGCAAGTCAACAGACGGCACCGAAAGGGATCTGGTCCTGGTCCGTCGAACGACGACGACGAAGCTTGAAAGCGGCTAGTCCTGGTTGCCTACAGGACTGGCGCCAAGCTGAAAGGAACGATCATGCCTTGCCGCGGAGTCCGAGGAGCTACTACTACTGATGCGAATACGCGAGATGAAATCCTGGCCGCTACACAGCAACTGCTGGCACTGATGATCCGTGTGAATGGGATCGATTCAGAAGATATCGCCAGCGCCTTTTTCACGGTCACCCAAGACCTGAACGCCGAGTTCCCGGCATCTGCAGCGCGCCAATTGGGTTGGACCGACGTCCCGCTGTTGTGCAGCTACGAGATCGATGTGCCCGGATCGCTCGAGCGTTGCATTCGAATCCTGGCCAACTGGAATACCTCCAAGGGCCAGAGCGAGATCGTCCACGTCTACATCAAAGGCGCGGAGAAGCTGCGTCCAGAGTTCGGTGAGGCACTGCCTGTCGAACTCGAACCGGTCGAAGGTTGGATCGTCAACAATCTGCCGGTCACGAGGGTTTGACCACGTGAACGATGGCATGTGAAGGCAGATCATCATGCCACATC
>JADHUC010000285.1 GCA_016784735.1 Pirellulaceae bacterium
CGATGCCGAATTCATTGGGCGTTCAACATCTCAGCGGCCCGAACCAAACTCGAACACCTATACCCTTTGATCGAGGATGCAACAGCGAACCGAAAAGCCAGCTAGCAAATGACAATCGAAGATGGACGGACGACTAGCCCTGAAAATCGGAAATTGATGGCACGTCCTGAGCTATGGGAACGCCGAAGCCACGGCCACACCCGAACACCTCAGCGATCGTGGCCGAGCCAAACCGGTCGTCGAGGATTTCCAGTTGATCGGCGGTGACATAGGCGGGGTGGGTGACACCGCATGCGCGACTGAGCGCCAAGAGGTCCTTGCGAAGGGTCACGATGTAGTTGGCCAACCGGGCGGACTTTGACGCCGGATTCAGGCCGCGCACAAGCCAGCGGTTCTGCGTGGCTACGCCGGTTGGGCAGTGGTTGGTGTGGCAACGCTGGGCCTGGATACAGCCGATGGCCAGCATGGCTTCGCGCGCCACGGCAATCATGTCGCATCCGAGGGCGAAGGCCAGCAACGCGGTTTCTGGAAAACCCAACTTCCCGGAACCGATAAACACGACCTGCTCCTGCACGCCGTGTTCCATGAAGACCTTCTGGACGCGGGCAAATGCCTGTTTGAACGGCAAGGCCACGTGGTCGGTAAACACCAGCGGCCCGGCTCCCGTGCCACCTTCTCCTCCGTCGATCGTGACGAAGTCCACAGCCCGATTCGTCGTCGAAATCAGTCTCGCAAGGTCCGTCCAGAATTCCATTTGGCCCACGGCCGATTTGATCCCCACGGGCAGGCCCGTCGCCTCGGCAATGCTTTCCGCAAAATCCAACAGGCCGTCGGTGTCGCCAAATGCGGTATGACCGGCCGGGCTGAGGCAGTCGCGATCCATGGGGATACCGCGGATTTCGGCAATCTCGCGGGTTATCTTGGCTTTGGGCAGAATTCCCCCGGCCCCGGGCTTCGCTCCCTGGCTCAGCTTGATTTCGATGGCTCGTACCTGGGGATGCTTGTCGACCGTCTCACGAAGTCTCTCGATGCTGAACCGTCCGTCCAGCTCTCGGCACCCAAAGTAGCCCGTGCCGATCTGCCAGATCAATTCGCCGCCGTGCAAATGATGGGGCGAAAGCCCGCCCTCGCCCGTACTCTGCAAACATCCGGCAATGGCACATCCGCGATTCAGCGCTTCGATCGCCCGCGCACTCAACGAGCCGTAGCTCATCCCAGACACATTGACGACCGACGACGGCCGAAACGCCTTGGACCGCCCTCGATGCTCGCCCATGACTTTCATGCAAGGAATACGGAATTCCGGGTCATAGTCCGAATCGCCGGGATTGGGAGAGGCAAGCGGGAAGGGGCTGTGTTTAACGATCAGGTAGTTCGGTCTCAACTCCAGGTCCTGATCCGTCCCAAAGCCGAAGTAATTGTTTTCGTGTTTCGACGACGCATAAACCCATCGTCGCTGATCGCGGCTGAACGGACGCTCCTCGTCGTTACCGGTCACGATGTATTGCCGCAGTTCCGGACCAATGGCTTCCAGCCAGTAACGGAAATGGCCGATGATCGGAAAATTTCGCAGAATCGCATGCTTCCGCTGCAGAAGATCATACGCCGCCAGCGCGATCAACAAAACAAGCGGAATAGCGACGACAAAGACTATGATGATTGGCTCCATGACACGGTGTCCCATCTTGCGGGAGGTTTCCAAGGAACAAGCAACCGTATCGGCCGGACGATTTTTCAGTCCTCGATCCGCGACAGCGAGATGGGCTAGGATTCTCCGTCGCTTTCTTTCTTTGCCCTGCGCATCAGACGTCCAGCGGTCAGAATGCCCAGCGCAAAGCCGGTGACCATGGTTCCGAAGAGCAACGCGGCACGTGGCATCATGAGACTGACAAACAGCAACTTGGTTTCCACTTGCTCTTTGTTTTGGAGTACGATAATGACAGCCAGCAGAACCAGCACAGCCAGGGCAATGATCTTGATCTTTTGAATCATGTCGTGTTCCTCACGGCAAAATAGTAATGGTCAATCCGGCTCTCGAATGGGAGCACGCGGATTTGACCGTTTCTGTAACGTCTTCAGACGCCATCACAGACAGACAATCCCGAAAACAACGAAACGCACGAAGGGCATCAGTAAGACCGCGGTCAACATGAAGAGTGTAAGCATCGTGCCCGACAGGACTCAACAGGAGGCAGCTTGGTCCACAAGGACGCCTGCATCCATCGAGCCAGTCTTTCCCGCTGCTTCCGCTCTCGATCGTTCCAGTTCTCCTGGATCCGCTGTCGCCGTCGATCAACCTCGTGTGCCGTAGCGAACTTGTTGGGTTTGTTCATCTCTTGCCTTCCTTTGCACAGGTATACTGGGAACAAGATTTCGCGTTCCCCGCACAGTCGTATAGGAAAAACCTTGAGATTCAACTTAATGCAATTACCGTGCCGACCGGGCCGGAATTCTCACCGCGACTCCTCCCAACGAGGTGTCGACGAACGCGGCGAGCAAGGAAATACCTGCACTTGCAGGCTGCAGAAAGCATGCCGGCTCTGGTACGGACAATTTGTGCTCAGCGCGAGCAAAAATCGAGCGTCGCCGTAGATCGACCAGACCGCAGGTGGTATCTAAGCTCAGGACTCGTCCAAGAAACGGCGAATGTCCCCCACGAGAGCTTTGGTGCGTTCGGTAAGTTCCCGGACCATATCCTCGGCTCCGTCAAGGGGACCTTCGATGCACATCTGCTCCAGTTTGTAGGCGATCTCCGCGGCTTCTGGGCGGTCGAAGCCGGCAAGTTGGCTGCCCAGCCGATGGGCTGCGGATTCCAGCTTACGGATGTCTTGCTGGGGAAGTGCCGTGTCGATCTCGCGAAGAAGATGCGGGCCATCGTCCACAAAACACGCCATCTGTTCCTTCAGCAACTCCGCGTCTCCGTCCAGCCGCTCCATAGCACAGGCAAAGTTGTCACCGGGCGCGTCTGTCCGAGGCGGAGTTGGGATTGGCGGATTCGAGACGGGTGAAGCAGAAGTGAGCGTCTCGACCAGCGTTACGAGTTCCTTGGCCCGCAACGGCTTGGCAAGGTATGCGTCCATGCCGCCTGCCAAAAACCTCTCCCGGTCGCCTTTCATGGCACACGCAGTCAACGCGATGATCGGCAAATGCTCGCCCGTTTCGCGTTCCCCGTCGCGAATGGCGACCGTTGCTTGAAGGCCATCCATTTCCGGCATTTGCACGTCCATCAATACAATGTCGTATGGTTCCGAGGCAAGTCGCTGCAAAACTTCCTGGCCGTTCTTGGCCTCCGCGATGTGGTGCCCGCGTTTTCCCAGGATCTTCGCAGCCAGGTCGCGATTCGCCGCGTGGTCGTCTGCGACCAGTATCCGCAATATGCGTGGGGGAGCATCGATCGCCTCGACACCCGGCGCCGCGTGCACCGTTGGTGCTGCCGGAGCCTTTCCCAGTGCGACCAGGATCGTGTCCAATAGAGAATCCGGAGAAACCGGCTTGGTCAAGTAAGTGCTGATCCCCAACGCGCGACAGCGCTGGGCATCTTTGTAGCGATCTGCGGAGGACAGCATCATGATCGTGGCCGCGGCCATGCGCGAATCGCGCTTGATGCGTTCGGCCAGTTCGAAGCCGTCGATTCTTGGCATACAAACGTCCAGAAGCACGAGCGAGAAAGGCTCGCCGCGATCCGACGCAGCCTGCATTGCCTCCAAAGCCGCCTCCGCGCCATCAACCGACTGGGGGCGGAATCCCCACCAGGAAAGGAACTCCTGCAAGATGCGGCGGTTTGTCGTATTGTCGTCCACCACAAGCACGGGCATGCCGGCGATGTCTTCAGGTGCCGCACGCTTGTGTTCGACAGTGCGATCTTCGGCCAATCGGAACGGCAACGTGAAATGGAACGTGCTACCTTGCCCCAGCGTGCTTTCCACCCTGATCCGGCCGTGCATGAGCTTCAGCAGTTCGGCAGTGATCGCGAGGCCCAAACCCGTGCCCCCGTATTTGCGTGTGGTCGAGGCATCCACTTGCGTGAAAGCATCGAAAATCTTCTCCAATCGCTCTCGCGGGATACCGATACCCGTATCCCGCACCGAAAACGAAAGGGATACTTCCACATCGCTTTGCCACTGTTTATCGGCGTCAACAACAACCTCTCCATGTTCGGTGAACTTGACCGCATTGCCAACCAGGTTGACCAACACTTGTCTCAGACGCACCGGGTCGCCCCGCAGAGCCTGGGGCACATCCATCGGCAGATGCCAGATCAGCTCCAGGCCTTTGGCGTCAGCTTGGACGGATAACGCTTGCATCGAATCGCGCAAGAGATCCGCCAAATTGAAGTCGATTTCCTCGATTTCCAGCCTGCCCGCTTCAATTCTGGAAAGGTCGAGGATATCGTTCAGCAACTGCAGTAGCGACTCGGCCGACACTTTAACCGTTGCGAGGTATTCCTGCTGCTCGCGCGTGAGGCTGGTCCCCAGGGCCAACTCGGTCATACCGATGATGGCATTCATTGGAGTGCGGATTTCGTGGCTCATGTTCGCCAGGAATTCGCTTTTCGCCCGGCTGGCCGCCTCCGCCACGTCGCGCGATGTGGCCAAGGCATCCTCGGCATTCCGCCGCACAGACGTGTCACTGCCTATGGCGACCCAGCGCGTCACCTGACCTTCCTGGTTGTGAATCGGCGAGAGGTTGAATGTGCTCCAGTACGCCTGCCCATTCAGTCGGACCTGAAGCCGCTCCTCGTTGGATCCCAGGCCGTTGTGCATCAACTGGCGGTAGTCCCGCAATACGGTAGCATCCGTATCGTCACCAAAGAGGATCTCGTCCAGTTTGTGTCCCAGGCTTTCGGCCTCGGAGTAGCCCGTCAAACGGCTGAACGCTTCGTTGGCCCAGACGATGGTTCCGTCGGCGTCCAGAATCGCCACACTGCTGTCGGTATTGCGGGCAACCACCGAGAGCAGTTGAAGTGTCTCCACTGTTTCGTCGTCGGATTCCTCCGTGGAACCGATCGCGGCTTCACTTCGTTCTCCTCTCGTTTTGCTAAAACGGTCGCGGAAACGAGCGCTGCAAACGGCCAGGCTGCCTTCGGCCGAGTTCTCGCGCAGGATGGCGGCCCAATCGAGCACCTCATCCGGGGTTGGCATTGTGAAGTCAGGTGGAATCGTTTCCGCAAATCGCACGGACCAAGCTCCCTCGGATTGCTCGACCACCTCGAAGCGGGGAACCAGTCCGGCGAGACTTCGGAGTTCGGTTTGATGGGCCGCGATTCGGCTCGTCGAATCCTCAGTGCCCTTTTCGGCGGTATCAGAACTCTCCTCGCACAAGCGAATCTCTGCCCAGTTCCTTCCACGGCTACGGGTTAGCCAGAACTCGGCCGTGCCCGTGACGCCGATAGACAGGCATTGCCGGCACACTTCGGACGTGCATTTGCCCAGGTTAGCCCACTGGCCGTAATCCAACGTAGCCAGTGCGCCGAATCGTTTTGCCCGGCGTACGATCGAGGCGGCTTGTGACGTCCCGCGCACGGGAAAGTGAGCAATCTTGATGTTTTCCACGACTCGTTTCGACAGGTGGATAATTAAGGGTTCATCAGACACGTGCCACCCGTCCAGTTGATAGGAGGAAGATCGGGAAGTCAACTGCTTGCGTCGACTTGCTCACAAGGATTTCCCACCGTGCAATCCGCGTGCCTGCGACTTCTGAAAGGGGAGATCCGGGTCGTCGTGACGCACGGCGGAAGCGACAAAGGGGAATGCCACAGAAAGCCGTATGAGAGTTCGCAGAAGCTCATTTCGCTAAATTCTTCCCATCCAGCTACAGGTAGACTCCTTCTGTCGGCTTGCCTCGCTAGGTCACGTTGGACAGATTCTGTCCGTTCTGCGCAAAAAATTGCCGAGCCCGGCATGCCACTGGACCGTCTAAACCGCTTTTCTCACTCAAGGCGGGTAGCCCTGCACTCTCGGCACCGCTCGACCTGCACGAATTCAGACAGCCTGCGACCAGTTGGTGGGCTTTCGGTTACTGGCTTGGTTTTCTTGAGTGTCTTTTCGGTTTGGCATCAGAATTGCGACTACCTACAAATCGTTGCTACCGTCGGCCTGGCTCGGGCAACCTGATTCATCCGGATACCCTCCAGGATGTTATTGGGGGACCTCGAGCCAAGCCGCGGTAACTACATCTATTCACCTCTAGCACATTGGAAAGGACTCCTTCCCATGCTTGTCCTCAGCCGCAAAGCCGCCGAGTCCATCCTCATCGGCGACAACATCGAAGTCGTGGTGGTGAGGATAGATGGCAATCGCGTCCGCTTGGGCATTCAGGCCCCGCAGCACGTCCGCGTCGTTCGGAATGAACTCCAAGGGAATGTCGTCAAGCCAATGGGCACGACATCGCAATCGCAGATACACCTATCAGACAATCCGTTAGACCGTGACTGCATGGATGGTTGAGTTCTTCGCTCCACTCTAGCTGTCTGTGTGCGCGCTGCGTTCGACGGAAATCCCCAGGTTTTGCATTTTGGCCCGCAAGGTTGATCGGGTGATTCCCAGAATCCGGGCCGTTTCGGTCAAATGCCCATTGGTGTGATTGAGCACCCGTGCGATCAACCAGCGGTCTATCTGGTCCGTTGCCTGCTGGTAAAGGGAGTCTGTGCCTTTGTTTAGTCCCTCGTCGACAAGCGCATCAAGGGCCTGCCAAGGACTCGCGCCGCCGGCTTCCATCCCGGATTGGCCCTCACCATTCTCCAACTCGGGCAAGAAGTCGGCAAGTAGTACGGGGCCGGTTGTCTGCAGGATGCCTTGCCTTACGACGCTTCGCAGTTCCCGCGCGTTGCCTGGCCAGTCATAGCTGCGCAGTATTCGGATCGCCTGTGGTGACACGCGTTGGACACGTTTGTCCAACTCGCGATTTGCCTCAACCCGGAAACGCTCGACCAGCAGTTCCAAATCGGCGCCCCGCTTGCGCAACGGCGGCAACTCGATCGTGTATCCGTTCAGGCGGTAGTACAAATCCTGGCGAAACTGATTGTCAGCTAACATGCTTTCCAGATCGCGGTTGGTGGCGGCGATCACACGCGCGTCGGTCTTGATCGTCTGGTTGCCCCCCACTCGCTCGAAGCACTGTTCCTGTAGGACGCGAAGCACTTTGCTTTGCAGCGTCGGAGCCATGTCGCCAATCTCGTCCAAGAACAGCGTCCCCCCGTTGCACTGTTCGAACTTGCCGATGCGTCTCTTGTCGGCACCGGTAAAGGCCCCTTTCTCGTGGCCGAAAAGCTCGCTTTCCAACAGGGGCTCCGGGATGGCTGCACAATTGACCGGCAGGAATGGGCCATCACGACGGTCGCTGTGATGATAAAGTGCCCGGGCGACCAATTCTTTGCCCGTACCGCTTTCACCGCGGATCAACACAGAGACGTCTTGCGAGGCGACGCGGCCAATAGCTTTGTAGACCTCTTGCATGGCGGCGCAACGACCTACCAAAGCATCACCGCGAACTTCTCCATCGCTTGCCTCCGCGTCGATCTCGACCGGTTCGTTCATCAAGCGTCGAATCTCGATGCCGCGTTTGACGACTTTACGCAATTCGCCCACGTTCAATGGCTTCGTCAAGTAGTCCAGCGCGCCCAGTTGCATCGCTTGGATGGCCGTCTCGCTGCGCCCGTGACCGGTGATGATGATTACGGGCAGTTTGGGATCGAGTTGCTGGATTTGACGAAAAATGTCCAGCCCGGATGCGTCGGGGAGCACAATGTCCAGCATGGCGACATCCGGCCGCGAACTGCGTACCGCGTCCAACGCCTCTGCGCCAGAGACGGCCGTCACAACTTCCCAACTAAGCCGCCCGAAAACGCTTTGAAATAGCTGATGGACGGACGTTTCGTCATCGACAACAAGCAAGTTTGCCATGGTCCCGCCTATTTTCGGGTCAACCCATCACGGCAAGATAGAAAAACCACCATGAGCTACCACGAATTGTGCCGTGGGTTATCCGTCAATGCAACCGACAGACCGCCCCGCACTCCCCTAAGCTGCGGTCGGCCTGCTGAGTTCGGCAGAAGCCGGACAATCCTAGCAGCAAACGAACGCATGTCGCTACCCCACAGTTTTCACCGGCCGCGCAATCCCGGAACGCAAGCGACGGATGGACAGCGGCTTGGCCTCGCTGCCGCGTCGGGCTTGTGCCAACGGGCACTCGCGGTTCGCTAGTCTGGTAAGAAACCGCATCTTGGCACGCTGTTTGCGAAGCATGCGTGGGATGTTCGCGAGTTTTGCTCGCGGTCTAACGCTCGTGTCTTCCGCTATCCTTCGGGAGAGAAGGGGCGTTCGGCAAGATCGTGACCTCGTTGGTCAACGACCTGATCATGCCCCCATCGGCATGCTGTTGGGCAACGTCGATTTCTCCAAGCTGTCGATTACCTTGAAGGAAGCGCGCAAACGCTGTTTTGTGCATAGAAAGGACAGACCAATGTTTTTCGACCGATTCGATCTGCCGATCATCATCATCCTGCTGATTGAGGTGCCGGTGATGATCGTGGCATGCGTATGGAAGGGGTGAGCCCCAGCGGCGATCGGCGGTTGGAACCGGGTTTTCTCGGAAAAACTGGGGCTCCACGATTCTGGAAGACCAGCCGAAAGAGGCCTTGTGTCGTCTCCGCGTCTGGCAATGGAACTACGACCTCCGGTATAGTCAGTGTTTGAGCAAGCGTTACTGGAGGGCTCCAATGTCGAAGAGAAGCCACCATCACCGACGACGCAAGCCGAGATTTCAACGTCGGACTGCTCCGGGTGCGTCGCCTGGCAGCGTCAAGCCACACCCCGATGCGTTGCCATGCGCAGTGAAGGTGTTGGCGTATGGTCCGGACGAGTTGGTTGAGGAAGAAATCCGCGATCTGGACCGGTTGCCCGAAGTCCTGAACAAGCACCCGGTCACGTGGATCAACGTGGATGGACTTGGCGACGAGGGCGTGGTTCGACGATTGGGCGAGCTGCTCGGCTTGCACGCCTTGGCTTTGGAAGACGTGGTGAACGCGCACCAACGGGCCAAGGTGGAACCCTATGATTCGCATCTGTTCGTCGTCGCTCGCATGACCCGGATGATGGAGCATCTGGAGACGGAGCAGATCAGCCTGTTTGTCGGCAGCAACTACGTGCTCACCTTCCAGGAACGCCATGGCGACTGCCTGGATCCGGTCCGCGAGCGAATCCGCAAGAGCAGCGGTAAGATCCGCAACGCCGGGGCGGATTATTTGACGTATGCCTTGCTGGATGCCGTGATCGATTCGTACTTCCCGGTGCTCGATCAGTTTGCCGACCATCTGGAGGAACTGGAGGACGAAGTGGCCGCAGGTCGGAGCGCCGATGTGACGGCTCGCATCCACGCCGTGCGTAACGATCTCTTGGTCCTGCGCAGGTCGATTCGTCCACATCGCGAAGCGCTGAATGAACTGGTCCGGGACGACAACCCGCTGATCGCCGACGAAACGCGCGTGTTTCTGCGCGATTGCTACGACCATACCGTGCAGTTGATGGACTTACTGGAAGTCTACCGCGAGATGTGCGCCGACTTGCGCGACTACTACTTGTCGATCGTCAGCAACCGGATGAACGAGGTCATGAAGGTGCTGACGATCATCGCCACTATTTTCATTCCGCTCGGCTTCATTGCGGGCCTTTACGGTATGAACTTCGACACCGACTCGCCGTGGAACATGCCCGAGCTACGATGGCCTTTTGGGTATGCCTTCGCCCTGGCACTAATGTTGGGCGTGGCCGCAACTCTCCTCTTTTTCTTCCGCCGCAAAGGCTGGATCGGATCGCCGCGAATGCCATCGGGCTCTCGGCGAGGCCCGTAGTTTGTCACATCTTTGGTGAGGATATCAGAATCATGACAGACGAGCCGCAAAGCTCTTCACAACGAATCGGGTTTGTCTCCACGCGGATTTCCGGCACGGACGGTGTGAGCCTGGAGGTGGAGAAGTGGGCGCACGTGCTGGAAGCCATGGGGCACACGTGCTTCTACGTGGCGGGCCAGTCCGATCGGCCGGCGGAAAGGACGTTCCTGATCCCGGAAGCCCATTTCACTCACCCGACGATCAAGCAGATCAATCGCCTGTGTTTCGAGGGCGGAAGGCGTACGCTTCACTTGACGGCCGAGATCCATGAAACCGCGTGGATTATCAAGCAACGGCTATACGATGCGATTGAGAAGTTCAAACTGGACGTTGTCATCGCCGAGAACTGTCTGACCATTCCGATGAACATACCGCTGGGGATCGCCCTGGTGGAGACCATCGTGGAAACCGGACTTGGCTGCATCGCACACCATCACGATTTCGTTTGGGAAAGAGAGCGATTCCTTGTCAACGCCGTCGAGGACTACATCCGGTTTGCCTTTCCACCAGCGCTGGCCACCATGCAGCACGTGGCGATCAACACCAAGGCGGCTCGTGATTTCAGCCGCAATACGGGTCTTTCGTGCCGCGTCATTCCCAACGTGATGAACTTCGACGAACCGCCGGCGCCGCTGGACGATTACGCGTCCGACTTTCGCGAAACCATCGGCTTGACGTCAGACGATATCCTGATTCTCCAACCCACTCGCGTGGTTCCACGCAAAGGGATCGAACACTCGATCGAACTGATCGCCCAACTGAAAGACCCTCGCGCGAAGCTCGTCATCACGCACGCTTACGGAGGCGGAGTTACGAGCCATTCTGGCCAAGCCGCAGCTCGATTCGGTGCCGGCACAAACTAATCAGCAACCGGTTTCTTGAACAAGCATTTGGGGGATTCCCCAAGACAACAAATGACCATAGAGGCAACAAGCCCCAATACAGAAAACACCAAGCTGAACCAAGAGAAATGGCTGGACGGTATTGGTCCGGACGCTCCCGCAGTTGATGCCGCGTGGAGAGCACTGAAGGCTCGCCTTGTCGCGGGATGGGGCGCGTCTTCTTGTGCTTTCCCCAATGTGAGCTTCTCGCATCCCTCCAGCCCCTTGACCGGGACTACTCCTCCTTGTCAAACACCGCCATTGGGTGCCTGACGATTCTGTCTAGTCTGGCCAAGCGGATTTTCTCCTCCGCGGTCTCCTTTCGGGCGTACGCCGCGTTGATCTTCTCTAGCAAGTCGGACATGTCGCAGGGCTTGGTGACGTAATCGAATGCGCCAAGCTTGAGGCCGTCGATGGCAGATTCCACGGTGGCGTTACCGGAGAGCATGATGACTTCCACCAGCGGATGCTTCTGCTTGGTCTTGCGAAGTACCTCCAGTCCGCCGATACCGGGCATTCTCACGTCCAGGACAACCACGTCAATGCGTTGTTGATCCACGGTCCTCAGGGCATCCAGGCCGCTGGCGGCGCTGAAGACGGTTAGCCCTCTGCTTTCCAGCCGAGACTTGAGATACTCCAGGAATTCCGCCTCGTCATCCACGAGCAATACATGTATGGTCGCCATGTTCCTGTCCTTCCTTATTCCTCGTCCTGGTCCAATTCCCTGATTTTTTCCAGGATGGCCTTGGGCGAGCTGTATTGGCTCATTTCCAGCAGTTCATTCATTCGATGCTCTTGTATGTCCATTCTGTTCATGACTTTCTTCTTATAGGCATCGGTAAGCACCGTCAGAAGCCGATCCAGTTCGCAGGGCTTCTGCAAATAGGACCATGCGCCGATCTTCGTGCATTCGACCGCCGAATCCACCGAGCCGTGCCCAGTTAGGATGACGACCTCCATGCACGGATGCTCCTTCTTAAGAGCCTGAAGGGTCTGCTCGCCGTCCATGCCGGGCATCTTCAGGTCCACCAGGGCAATGTCGATGGGTTGTGTCCGGGCGGCCTCGATGGCCTTCTCGCCACGGTCCACTGGAATCACGTTGAAATCTCGGACTTCCAGCCACTTCGTCATGGACCTCAGAAACTGTTCCTCGTCGTCAACGATCAGCAGGTTTATCTTCTTCTTTGGCATCGCGTGCTCCTTTTATGATCAGGCACGTTGGAAACATACCCCGCGGTACGGTGCCGCCGGTTACAAGTGTCCTCGTTTAACCCGAAGCCGGAGGCGATGGCGGGCAGCGGGACGCGTTGCCCACAGGTAACGCCCGCCATCGCCTCCGGCTTCGGGTTAAACCAAAAATGGCGGCATTACAAAACGGTCGCGGTAAAGGTTCATACTCCCATCCATTTCCAATATCCCAAGAACACCCAGAACCACAGCACGGCAAGGCTCAGCAGCAGGACCATGAATCCGTGGACAAAAAAGTCCTTCATGGTCAACAACTGCTCACCCGTTTCCGGGTCCTTTGCCATTGCGTAAACGATTGCGTTGTTCGGTGTGCCGATGACCAACATATGGGCAAAGGAAGAAGCGAAAGCAGTTGCCAGCCCCACGCTCAGCGGCGATGTTCCGGAAAGGGTGGCCATCGGCACGGTGATCGGTCCAACTGCCGCCACGGTGGCACCGTCGCTCATGAAGTTGGTGAGAATCCCCGTGACGAGGCTGCAGGACATGCACAGTCCTGTGCCGCTCTTCATGGATTCAGGTAGCACGGAAACAAAGCTGTCGGCCAGCCATAGCGCCGCACCCGTTGCGGCAAGCCCGTAGCCCATGGCAGTGGCTGCACCGTACAGAGCCACTACATCCCAGTTGATACGGTTTATGTCACGCCAGCGCAGGATGCCCAGAATGTTCAACAGGACGATGCAAAGCAGCGCGGGGCCGCCCATCCCGAAACGGCTCGACAACGTCGTCCATAGCACCACCAGCAGTACGAGGACACCAGCGGCTCGGTATTCGTCACCGGTCATCTTGCCGATCTTTTCGGACTCTCGCTTTACCTGGGCCGCGATGTTGACGTTTTTCACTTGGATCTTGTTGCGGAAGGCGATGTAGAAGTACCCCGCAATCACCAGGGCCATCACCGGCACGAACGGGAAGCCCATCATCACCCACCGGCCAAAACTCGGTGCCATGTCATAGTCCGCCAGGATGCCAAGCATCACCGCGTTGCGGCCGCCAGCGGCTGGCGAGCCGGGACCTCCCAGATTCCCGCTGTAGGTAAGTAGCAGAAGCATCATGACCACCAGGGCCTTGTCCTTGGTCAATCCCGCCGAACGGATCGTGGCCAGGTAGGCCAACATCAATATCGGCGCCAGGAACGCGACCAGCGCGTGCTCGGACAGGAAGGACGCGGTCATGGCAAGAAGGGGCGCAAAAATGAAGGCAAACTTCGGAAGCGAGGAACTCCTGCCCAAGAGTAGCATTCCGATCCGGCGATCAAGACCGGTCTTGCTGATCGCCGCGGCAATCGCCAGGACGCCGAAAATGAAAATCACCGAGTCCTTGGCATATGCCTTGGCTACCAGATCGGGAGGAAGCACTCCGAAGAAATACATCATGGCGCCGACCAGCAAAGCAGTGATGCCGATGGGGATCGCACCAGTGGCCCAGAAAAGCGCGGCCATCACCAGAATGCCTGTCATGGCCTTGGCCCGGAAAGCCACCTGATCCGCACTTAGTGGCACCTTGGAAACCGTTCCATCGTCCTTCTTCACCTCCTGATACCATCCGGCCTTCTTCGAGTAGTAATCGGAAACGGTCTGGCCGTGCTCCATTTTGCGGTAGTCGGAATATCCCGCGACGCTTTCGCCGACCTTCCCTGTCTTCTCGGAGTTCAGAAGAGCCTTGAGCGTCTTGGGAGTCGGCATCAGCGCGATGGCGGCAAACAGAAGGGCTCCAAGAAGGATGACGCCGGGCCGGGCGTGATGGGCGCCAATCAGCCATTGAGCCAGACTTGTTCGCTTGATATCGGGTATTTCGTGCCGGGCAAGAGCGTGAATTCGGTCCTGCGCGGCCGACTGGATCACGCCGATCAGTTCGTCGATCCCGCAGGGCTTGTCCAGGTAGTAGGATACGTCGTGCTTGCCGGAGATCCTGGCCGCTTCGGTGCTCCCATACCCGGTGAGCATAATCACCTGCACCTCGGGCCGTATCTTCTTGATTTCTTTTAGCGTCTGGACACCGTCCATGCGCGGCATCTTCTGATCGAGGACCACAACTTCCGGGTTTTCGTGCCGCACGACCTTAATGGCATCTTCGCCATTGCTGACATCCAGCACGGTGAGCCCTCTTACCGAGAGCTGCCGGGCCAGTGCTTTGCGGAACTGGTCTTCATCATCCACCAGAAGCACCTTCACGCCCGCGTCTTCCTCTTTTTCCGCTTCAGGCTGATCCATTCTCGACATGCTCCGATTCAGCAAGAGGCAATACCACAGTGAAAGAACTCCCTGCGCCCTGCACACTCTGGACCTCGATCCTGCCGCCCATGGACTCCACAATGCTCGAACTGATGCTCAGCCCAAGGCCAGTGCCCTTACCAACGTCCTTCGTGGTGAAGAAGGGCACAAAGATCTTCTCCATGATCTCGGCTGGCATCCCTGCCCCGTTGTCGCTCACCGTGATGCGAATGCAACTATCGTCGTGGTGGGTGGCCAGGGTTATCGTGCCCGTGCCATCAATCGCGTCTCCCGCGTTGTTGATCAGATTCAGAAACACCTGGCTGATTTGATCGGGATCAAGCGTGATGTCGGGTAAGTGAGGATCATAGTCACGCACAAGCTCGATGTCCGAAAGCTCGAACTCCCTCTCCTTAAGCCCCGCGACGACTTGTTCCAGTATCTTGTTCACGTTGCGGGGAACCAGACGCGGTGGATTCTTGCGGGAGAACTTCAGCAGTGTCTGCGTAATCCCTCGTGCCTTGAAGACCGCAGAGTCGATGTTGGCAAGCTCTTCCTTGACGCTCTCGGGAGTCCATTGCACCTCGAACTCAGGGTCAAACATGTCCCTTATGCACCCAGTGGTGGCGGCAATGATCGCGAGGGGATTGTTGATCTCGTGGGCTATCCCCGCGGCCAATTCCCCAAGCGATGCCAGCTTTGCTGCATGCACCAACTGCAGCCGAAGCTCCTCTCGCGAGCGCGCCGTGGCCTGTGCCCGCCTGAGCAACCGATCGGTGATCATCCAGATCGACACTGCCACGACGATGATGATCAAGGCAGTGCTTGCGATCATGATTTTCTGCGTGCGGTACATCTGCGCATACGCAACGCTCAGCGGCTGTCTGATCACCAGGGCCCAAGGGGTTTCTTCCAGCCAAACGTAGGCAGCGAGAATTGAATTGCCGTCTATTCTGGCTTCTTCGACCCCGTGTCCTTCGCTGGCCGAAGGGATGTACTCGCTCGTACCCAGCAATTCACCCTTGTCGGGATCCACAATTTGATAGCGGCCCTGGTTGTTGACCAAAGCTGAATCGACGCCCTTTCCCCGCCCAATGCTGCGCAGAAACAAGTAGAACTTGTCAGGATCGAGGGTCGCCCGCACTATATAGGGCTTTGCGTCAATTCGCTGCTTGACAGCGATGGTAAAGTGCGGATCGTTTCTGAAGCCCAGGTATATGTCGCTGATATAATAGTCCCTTTCCTGTTCCATCACGGCGACAAACCAATCTTCGCTGCCGTAGTCCTTGCCCAGAAGATATGTGAAGGGTCCGGCATATCCGATCTGCGCGCCTTGCGAGTCACAGAACCCTACGTCGATAAACGCGTCGCTCGTCTGTCTGAGCGTCTGCAGATAGCGATCCATGACCTCCTGGGACGGGTCTACATCGAATTCGGCACTATGGAACAGGCTGAAGACATTGACTACTCTCTCCTGAAGGAAGAGGTCGATTGTATTCTTCTGGCTTTCCGCCAAAGACGCCAAATGCAGCTTTCCGCTTTCCTCCAAGGTCGAATTGAATTGGAAGTGAAAATACGCAGAAAGGGCGATCGGCGGAATCAGAAAGGCGGCCAGGAATCCCAGTTTGACGCGCAGTCGAAGCCTGCTGAAGTACTCCGCGGTCTTTGCGCGATCCTCCGGGGGCGCAGCCTTCTTCGGCTGATCCGTATTGACTTCGTGGTTTCCAGTGGCCCGCTTCATCTACGGATACTTCTTCTGCCTAAAGCGTGACGATATCTCTTGAACGAAACGCCTGACGTTGACAGTTCTGATCGGCTCAACGATGTGGCCCAAGACGCCAAACTCGACGCCCGCGGGCGCTGGCCCAATGCCACTTACTTTTGGAAAACTGATTTGAGACGGAAATTACGGCACAGTATTTGCGCATGTCTGGTGGGTTTTTCGAAACCTGCCATTTTTGCAAGGATGTGCCAACATGCTCTCGAACAACCGAAACCAACA
>JADHUC010000286.1 GCA_016784735.1 Pirellulaceae bacterium
GGTCGCGTCAGACCCGGACCGGTTCGCGCAAGGATGCCGACGCCCTGCCGATGATCGTCCGTGCCGATGGGACCAACAACGGCGCCTGGTTCAAAGACCGGCACATGTGGGTGCAGAACGAAGACACGGGCAACCAGAAAAGCGGCTCGGACAACCTGGACGCCCGATATTTCACCAACGACTTCGTGTTTAACGAGGTGGAGCCGCCGAGACGAACGCCGCGGGAGTCGCTGGCGTCGTTGAAGCCGCGCAGAGGGTTCAAGGTGGAACTGGTGGTGGCAGAGCCTCTGGTGATGGACCCGATCGACGTCGCCTGGGGTGCCGACGGGAAGCTCTGGGTCGTCGAAATGCCCGACTACCCGTTGGGGATGAGCGAAGACGGGCATCTCGGCCTGCCGGTACCGCCGGGAATACCCGGAGGCCGGATCCGCTTCCTGGAAGACACCGATGGCGACGGCCGCTACGACAAATCGACCGTGTTCCTGGAATCGATTGGCTTTCCCACGGGAGTGAAACCCTGGCGCAAGGGGGTTATGGTCACCGCTGCACCGGAAGTGTTCTACGCCGAGGATACCGACGGCGATGGCCGGGCCGATTTTCGGAAGCCCCTGTTTACCGGGTTCAATATCCGCCACTCTCAGTTGCTCGTCAATCATCCTCGCTGGGGGCTGGACAACTGGGTGTACATGGCCAACGGCTGGAGTGGCGGAAAAATCCGATCGGTAAAGACCGGTGAGATAACGGACATCAACGGACGCGACCTTCGCGTCCGTGTGGACGAAGGGCTGGTGGATGCGCAGACCGGTCCCGCGCAGTACGGCCGCGATCGGGACGACTGGGGGAACTGGTTCGGTCTGAACAACGCCCAGCCCGGCTGGCACAATGTGCTGGCCGATCATTACCTCCGCCGCAATCCCCATTTCGCAGCGCCTCCGGCTCGGCTGGACGTCACGCCCGATCGAGACGTCTACCCGATCGGCCGTGTGCTCAGCTACTGGAGTCAGGCGCCGCCACCGTTGCCTGAAGGGGAGCCGGGCTTTTGGACCGCGCTGTGCGGCTTGATGGTCTACCGCGACGACCTGTTCGGCCCCGCCTATGCTGGCAATCTGTTCATGTGCGACTCGATTTTCAACGTGCTGCACCGCAAGATCCTTACGCCCAACGGAGTCACCTTCCACGGCGAACGGGCGCTCGACGAGCAAAAGTCGGAATTTCTCACCTCCAGCGACGTCTGGTTCCGCCCATCGAATGCTCACACCGCTCCGGACGGGACGATCTGGGTGGTCGACATGTCGCGCCGCTGCATCAACCATCCGGAATACATCGACGACGAACTGGAAAAGACACTCGACCTGCGTCTCGGTCACGACCAGGGCCGCATCTATCGCGTCTATCCCGTGCACAAGAAGCCTCGCCCCATCCCGCGACTCGACCACCTTGACGTCGCCGGGCTGGTGGCCGCGCTGGACAGTCCCAGCGGCTGGCAGCGCGACACGGCTCAGCAACTGCTCGTCTGGCGGGCGGACGACGTAGCCGTGCGACCTTTGGAGGAAATGGTCACCAGCCACAACCGGGCCTTGGCCCGGCTACACGCGTTGTGCACGCTCGACGGCTTGAAAGCGCTAAGACCCGAAATCCTCGTGCAGGCCCTGTCCGACGAGCATCCCGGCGTGCGCCGCCACGCGGTGCGTCTGGCCGAGTCTCTTGCAAGTTCCGAACCGGAACTAGGCGCGGCGATGTTGAAACTAGCGGACGATCCCGACCCACAGGTCCGTATGCAATTGGCATACAGTCTGGGCGAGTGGAACGACCCCCGCGCCGGCCGCGTTCTGGGTGAGTTGACCGTGCGACATGCGAACGATCCTTACCTCTCGGCTGCGATGATGAGTTCCGCTGTGCCGCATCTGGAGCAGATGATCGCGGGCGTGTTGCCCGATCCAAGCAAAGCGGCCGATCGGAGCGAACTCGTCGGCGACCTGTTGAACTTGGCGTCGGCCTTGAAGAACGAAAAGGCCGCGGCGCGCGTGCTCGCCACAATCACCGTCCAGCCACCAGCGGGCTACGCCGACTGGCAATACGCGACGATGGCACAGTGGCTGGAAAGGCTTGCCCGGCGAAACACGCCGTTGGCTCGGCTCGCCGCCGGTGCCGGGCCCGATTTGCAGGCGGCGCTCCGCTCGACGTCGCAGTTGTTCACTGACGCCCGAGCGTTGGTTGCCGAGGAAAGCGCGGCGATGGACCGTCGCGTGGCCGCGATGCAGATTCTTGGTCGTGGGGTGGACCGGCAGGAGGAGGACCTCAACCTGCTGGCCGCGATGTTGATCCCGCAGACCCCGATCGATTTACAGTTGGCCGTGGTTGACTGTATGGCGCGTTTACCTCACCGACAGGTGCCCGAGCTTCTGTTGGAGGGTTGGTCCGGGCACGGTCCGCGAGTACGCAGCGCAGTGCTCGACGTTGTGATGAGTCGCGAAGCGTGGATCGGCATCTTGCTGGACAAGATCGAAGCCCGGGCGGATATCGCCCGCGTGCTCGACACTCCCCGACGTGATCGGCTGCTGCGCCACCGCTCCAAAGCAATCAAGCAACGGGCCGCCGGACTGCTCGGCGAGGTGACAACCAACGAACAAATCCTGGAGAGGCTCAAGAAGTATCAGCCTGTGCTGGACATGCGCGGGGACCCGGAACGCGGCAAGAAGATCTTCGTGGAAGCCACGTGTGCCAACTGCCACCGCCATGGGGGCGTTGGTACGGAGGTTGGCCCCGATCCAAGCACGCTGACGGACAAGTCGCCCGAGGTCCTGTTGGTCGCCGTCATCGACCCCAACCGTGCTTTCTTTCAACGATTTGTGGAGTACACAGCCGTCACCACTGACGGCCTGATTAAACTCGGCTTGCTTTCCGAAGAGACCAGCAGCAGCATTACGCTGGTCGACACCGCCGGCAAGCCGCACGTGGTCCTCCGCACGGACCTGGACGAACTGGTCAGCATGAACCGCTCGCACATGCCGGAGGGTCTGGAGGCGAAGCTCGATTTCCAGCAGATGGCCGACCTGTTCGCCTTCATCGCCAAGGCGGGTCCCTCCCCCAAGTCGGCGCCGAAATAGGAACTTTTTTCTTGAGGGTTGCCCACACCATGAGTTCCTTTTAGTCTGATCATGTTTGCGGTTCTCTGTTTCGCTGACCCAGCAACGCACCGTGCAAGAGCGATTACCGACCAGGCAGGGGCGCGGGCGGTCTGATTGTTCATGTCGGGTGTGGCGACGGGGCGTTGACCGCAGCGTTGACCATGGACGGCCTGGATATTGTTCAGCCGGATCACTATTACTTCGGCGGCATGATTCGATCATTGAAAGTGGCGCGGATGGGACATGCTATGGCCAAGAAATGCATTCCGCACCTATCCGGAGGCTTTGGTTTCATCTACATGCTGCACTTGGTCTCCGCCATGCCCAACGCCGGAGCCCATATCGAATTCAAAGGCTATACAAACATCCCTCTGGAATGCAAAACATCCTCTCTTCGCCTGAAGGACGGCAAGATCAAAGTGCCCACTGGTCCCGGCATCGGCGTGGACATTGATCCGGATTACATCAAGAAACACGCCGTGGTTAAGGACGTTTAGCGGGAATGCCGCCCTCCCACAGCGGCGCAGCGGGAAAGTCGATGCCGCCGGCGACAATCAACGCGCCGTTCGACACCCCGACGTACGGTGCCGAACATCTCCAGACACATCAGTCGTCGGAAGATGCGCAGCATGTTCACTCCGGTCGCGCTTCAATGTGCAGGATGCGCCCCGGTGCGTAACCCTGCCGAAGAAACGAACGCTCGACCCAGATCGATCCCATCAGGCTTGGCGAGAAAATATCGTCATCGCCATCATTGTTGAGGTCGACCGCAAGCACGCGCGGCTGCAATATGGGCGGCAGGTTCGGATCGAATCCGTCGGCGAACGCTGCCGCTCCCTTTTTGCCGTTGTTCAGAAACACGCGCACGCGACCGTTTGCGCTGCCCGCGAGGACATCGAGTCGGCCGTCCGCGTTCCAGTCGGTCGCATCGACGAGCAGTCGGCGGCCGAGATCGCCGATCTCCACAAGCGACTCGAAACCCGGCCGATCAGCCGTGCCGACGTTGTGCGCGTAATACACCTTGCCGAAGGTATCGCCTAGCACCAGATCGTTGACGTCATCGCCGTCGAAATCACCAACGACGAACACGGTGCGCGCCCCCTGCAGGGCTGTGAAATCACTCACGTCACCATCGGTTTCTGGACCGACGCGTAGCGGGGCGCCGCTGATGTCCGCCAGTTTCTCGCCTTCGAGGTCGTATGTGCCCGCGTTGTTGGCGTGCAGCCAGACGTGGCCGAACCAGTCACCGAAGAGGATGTCCCAATCGCCGTCGCCATCGAAGTCGGCCAGTCGCGGCCAGAACCAGTCGTCGCCGATGCCGCTATCGTGTCGGATGGTGACGTCCGCCGGCAATACGTCGATCGTGTCATCGAAGAAGTACGGGTTGCCTCGGCCGCTATTGCAGTTGACGTGATATCGACTGACGGCATCGATCATCCCGTCGTCGTTGTAATCGACAAAGTAGTTGCCCGGCAGATTGACCGTGCCCCACTTCAGTTGGATGGGCGATTGAGGAATGCGAAAGCGCGGCGCCGTTTCGCTACCAACGTTCTTCAGCAACCAGATGTTGCGTCCGCCGCTGAAAACCAGGTCGGGCAATCCGTCCGCGGTCATATCTGCCACCCGCGGCGTGCCCAGAGCGGTCGTCGGCATCTCGCCCTCCAGCGGCGCGTCGATCTCGCGAAACCGCCATCCGCCCACCTCACCGACGTTCTGATAGCACCGCAACGCGCGAAATGCGGCGGTGCCTTCCGGGGTCATGGCGTGCGCACCGGAAAGTAGGTCTGGCAGGCCATCACCGTTTAGATCGATCACCTCGGGTGCCGCGCACCAGTCGCCCACGTTGATCGGTTTGCCGTCTGCTTCGAACGGACCGCAGAACGTGAGCGCGGGCCAACCATCATCATCGCGCCCGTTGTTTTCATAGAGGTAGATGCGACCGGTCACGTATCCGCCGGCCAGCAGATCCGCATCGCCGTCGCCATCGACGTCAGCCGTGTCCAGAACAGGGTAGTAGTCGTGTTGAAAGATCGACTCATCGCGCCCGACAATCGGGCTGATCGGCAATTCGAGTGGCTTACCGTCGATGCGCAACACGTCGTGGAAACGCAGTCGCCAATCGCCAGACTCTCCGTGGTTGCGGTACACCGCGATGCGGTTGGTATACGTCCCGACGAGCAGGTCCTCAACGCCGTCGTCGTTCCAGTCGACGACCAACGGTGCGGCATGGATGCCGACATCGATCGGCCGGCCGTCGGCGTCATTGATCAGACGCGCCTGCTTGAAACGCGGCGCATCGGGCTCGCCGAGATTGGCCAGCCACATCAGTTGGCCGTTCTGGTCGCCGGTGATGATGTCGGTCAGGCCGTCGCCGTCGAAGTCGACCAGGTCAATCCGGACGTGGCCGGTCGCGAAGGTGTAACGGGCCGTCTGCTCGCAACGCACCTGCCCGTCGCCAAGCCAACCGCGCGGTCCCGGTTCGTAACGCTCCTGATCATCGAGCAGATCAAAATAGATCGCGTAGTAAGACGGCTGGCGTGCCTGTTGCGTGTGGATGAATGCAAGCTTGCCCGCTTTGCCGTCGCCAACGCTGGCGTATTGATAACCAAACCCCGGCGTGGCCGTCCGTCGCGGCTGATCGTCGGTGCGGCTGATGCCGGCAATGACCTGCGGGTAATCGAAGGGGATCGCGGCGTCGTACCAGCGATGCGGCCGATCGAACGCGCTGCGGCGATACGCCCAGTCGTCGCAGGGCATCGGTTCGCCGCTGGTTGGGTCAACTCGCATCACCTGAACAGACCGCCCGTCAATGCGCAGCTTGAACCGTTCGAGGATATCCAACACAACGGCGGCGGGCGCGTCGTCCACTTCACGCGTTCCAATATCTGTCGGCGGCACTTCGACGAGCACGCGACGCGAACTGGCTCCCGCCCAGCGAAGGTGGGACGGTTCGATATCGACGGCCTCAAAGGCGGCGGCCATGAACTGAGGCTTCGGCGCCGCGACCGCCGCGGGGCGCGGCGTGGAGGGCGCATCAGCAACGGGCCCTTCCGTCGTCACGCGCACGGCGGTAACTCGCGGTGTGTCACCGGAGACATCGGCGCGACAGATCAGCCGATCGCCCTCCACGAGTTGTTCGATGCCGATGAGCCGGCGCGTCGGGACGAGGCGGCTGATAAGCGCATCGTCGGGAATGTGAAGCCGGCGCGTTTGCTTCGTGCGCTCATCCGTGCCAACCACGATGCGATCATCGGTTTCCACCGAGTCGACGGTGAGGATCATGTTCCGCCAGACGGGTCCGGCCTGAACCGGCGCTGCGATCATCAGGGCAAAGGTCGCAACATGCGGCGTGATTCGCAACATGCGATTGCTCATTTCAATTGAACTCGGACGCTTCGAGGGGCGACGAGCGCACCCACGTCTCGCCGTCGTCGGCCACGAACGCCTGGGGGTCTTGGATGGCTTTCCAAATCACCCTGGCTCTGAAACTCCTGGCTGATCTGCTCCTTGGTTTTGGATTCAGCCGCGAACGTTTGGAGGCAGACCTATTCTGAAAACACTTTAGCTCGGCTCATCTTCGTGACCCAGGACACAACTGCCACCGATGCCCCATAGGATAGTGGCGGAGAAACTGACCGGGGCCACCCACAACGCATACCACGGCGACCAGGCCACGACCGCACCGGCAAACGTCCCGACAATCAAGGCGCTAATCATGATGAAGCTAATGCCGCTAAAGAGCGTCGCAGCCAGGCTCAACCCCACCAACAGCGAGTTGAACGACGATCCCATTCGGCCACTGGCGGTGAAGTAATCCTCGGCGTCACTCTGGCGGCCTCGAAATAGAATCCCGACGAAAATGGTGCCCACCAGGTACACCGCGATAATCACAGAGTCGATCCAATGAAGCATACGGAATCACGTCAACAAAAACCAAGAGAACACAGCCTCAGAAACTCATAGGCTCACGTCGTCGATCGGCGCTTCACATAACGTCGGCAGACTGCCTGAGTGCACTCGCTCAGATCGACTTCATAGTCGAAACCCAACTGCTCCAGGGTTTCGCGATAAAGTACGTTGCAGTGTTCGCAGTACTGTGGATGGGGCGTCATGTGCTCCAGCGTCAGCAGCCGCTTCATGCTCGGACAACAACGCAGATGGATTTCCAACACGCCGGCGTCTTCGTCAAGGGTTGTGCGGAAATCGGAGGCTTCTTCCTTCAACGCCTGGGTCCACCAGTCAAAGCAGCCCCGCAATCCTCTCGCTAGTGCTTGCTGACGCAACTCGCCTAAGTAGGCCCGGCCCAAGCGGACCCAGAAGGCTTCCAAGCCGGCGCGACCTTGCGTTTCTTCCAGGAACTTGAAGGCTTCACTATAGACGGGGATGAATTCCGTACACGATATCATGATGGTGTTTTCCAGAATCTTTGCACGCAATGCCTGGCAGCAGCATCGTGTTCGCACGAACAACTATACCCGGCTGTTTCACATATCGCCGCGTTTACGATCTTGGTGGTAGCGCAGAATCGATCGGTCACCGCCGCCTCATGTTCACGCAGAAAAGCCACGGCCGGGCAACGCCCCACCGTCATGACCAATTCCTCTCCTTCATAGGACAACTCGAATTGGCCGCCTTCTTTCTCGAACACGGTGCGCCAGTGTCGCTCCAAGGCGCGGAGTCCTTCGTTACCTAATTGCACGATCAACGGTGCATACACGGTGCGCCCCACCCGTTTCAAAAAGGCGTCCGTCTGGTCCGCCCCTAAGTGTTCGTCGAAATCGCGTATTAGAAACCACGTGATGTGGTGAAAATCCTGATGCAGATATTCGTGCTCATCAGCGTCGTGATCGGCGATTACGATGCGACGGTCTGCGTCCGGCATTCTTTTGCATTCCTTGTCTGGACGTAGGGCAGTCGTGTTTTGCGTTCCTCGGCCAATAGTGCATCGATATCCTGCTTGACAGCGTCAGGTAGGGGATAATCGGCATAACGCGCGTCGGTGACGAACACCCCCATCTGTTTGAGCAGATATTTCAAGCCCGAAAAGGATAGGAATTTGATTTTCACCAACAGAACTGATTCTACGAGGAGGAATTGGTGATTCAAGGGAGCAAGGAACGTATCCATGTCCACGTAGGCCAGTTCTCCTGAATCGGCATCGGTTCCCCCACGAGAAGGGCGGCTTGTCTCCGAGTCGTAGCGACATCCTGCGCGCGTAGGTGGCACACACCGCTGAAGCTCTTGATCGCGCAAAAAGTGCAGTGGCCTGACACTCCTGCGGTTCGAGTCGTCCGTGCACCGATTCGGCAAGAAGGAGCTTGCCGAAAGAGACTCTTCTCAAGGAAGATGATATGCTAACTCCAACTACGCTGTTCTCCTTCAATCCGCTGAAGCAGAACTTGGGGCGAACCTCTTGCGATATCCCCGAGCCACCGGGAGATTGGCCGTACTGAAATGAACGCAGCAACGGCAGACGATTCCATCACCTTGTTGTCAGACGTCAACGACACGGACGGCGCCGATCTTACGTTCGGGCGCGTGATGCGACGAATCAGGGAAGCGTCCGATTCGATCGAAATCCACATGTTCGTCTGGCGGAGTGATGATATTGGAAATCGAATCGGCCGCGAGATTCTCGAAGCGGCCAATCGGGGCGTCAAGATCCACATCAAGAAGGACACGGGCGCGTTCATGTATGAGCGGATCGAAATGAACAGAAAGTCCTTCTTCAACAAACCGATCGCCGCCCCAACGCGATTGATGTACAAGATCCGCGCGCTGACGTTTCCCGACACCTACGTCGAGGATGATCGCGGATGCGAGTTGGGCGACCAAATCATGGCCCATGACAAGATCACGATCGACTGGGTCGACCACACGCACACGAAGTACTACATCTTCGACGAACGAGTCATGATCACCGGAAGCATCAACATCGAAGACCGCCACCGCGGGTATCGGGATTACATGGTGGAAATCTGCGGTGGTGAATACATCTCGCGATTTCGCTCCCGCAACACCAACGCGGTGCCCTACGACCCCAATCGGCCGCTTGATTTCGTGCCGAACAGCGTGATTGATGGCAAGCGGGCATTTGAAATCAAGCAGACGATGCTGGATTTGCTGTCGCAAGCCAATCACACGGTGTACATCGAAATGGCATACATCGGCGATCCGGACGTCAGTCGGAAGATCATCGAGATTGCGAACCGCGGCGTGCGGGTGACGATGCTCTTCTCGAAAGAAGCCAACATCGGCAACGACGTCAATTACCGATCGCTGTTTTGCATCTGTAAGCAGGCAGATATCGCGGTCTACCTTTCCCACAAGATGATCCATTCGAAGTTGATGCTGATTGACGACGAGATTGTGATTCTCGGTTCCGCGAACATTTCCATCTTCTCCATGCAGAAGGCGGTTGAACTGGACGTGACCGTCAAAGATAATCCAGCATTTGTCGAGGCAGTCAAGAAGACAATCGACCAACGCGTCAGTGAGGGTACGAAAGTCGAATCGACCGCGGAATTGGCCAATTACAGTCGAGTGCTTGCTGCGTTTCAACAGCTTCATCAGAAGTTACACTGAATGTGTGCGGGACAATCTCGCGCTTCGTGGATGATCCCGGTCGTTGAACTGTCGGGTAAGGAGATTCGGCCATGTCGAGCGAGGAAACGGTCGAACCGCGTGGATTGACGCGGCGTCTGGTTCGTTGGCTGGTGAGGCGATATTACCCGAATATTAAGATCACCGGTGCGGATCGCATTCCGCAGTCGGGCCCGGTTTTGCTGTGCGCGAATCACGTGAATTCGCTGCTGGATCCCGTTCTGATCGGTATCGCCGCCCGTCGGCCCGTCCGGTTCATGGCCAAGGCGTCTTTGTTCGACCACCCGATACTCGGCCCGCCTATGAGCGCCCTGGGAATGATCCCGGCTTTTCGCGGCCAAGACAACGCCCGCGAAGTCCGACGGAACCTTGAAACCCTCGATGTCGGGGCGAAAGTGTTGGTCGAAGGCCACGCGATGGGCATCTTCCCGGAAGGCGTTTCAAGCGACCAGGCCCATCTGGAAAAGGTGCGCTCGGGCGCAGCCCGCATGGCCATCCAAGCGGCTCAAGAGGGGGCGGCCGGGCTGAAGGTCGTGCCGATCGGAATCAGCTACGAACGTAAGGACCGGTTTCGCTCGTCCGCCTGGATCCAGGTCGGAGAACCGGTCGACGTGCGCGAGTGTCTCGATCAACACGAGGGCGACGGTCGCAAAGCCAGGCGAGCGCTCACCGGGCAACTCGAAGCTCGCCTGAGAGACGTCGTCGTGCATTTGAACGAACCCGAGTGGGAACCGTGGCTCGACGATCTGCAGGTCCTTACTGCGGCGCCCCTGGAGCCCGCGCAAGAGCGGCTGCCACCGCTTGAACGACGAAAACGCATCGCGGATGCCATGAACTACTTCCTGGCGAACGATCGCGAGCGTGCCGAATCGGTGGCCAGCGAGGTCAAGGAGTATCGTGATCAGGTTCACTCGGCGGGTCTTCGCATCGATTCAACCGTGTTGCGTCTGCACGGTTTGAAGGTCTGCGCGAAGCTGCTGTGGAGTTTTCTCTGTCTGATACTTCTGTTTGCCCCGGCGCTGGTGGGTGCGTTGTTCCACATGGCTCCCTTTGTATTCGCACGCACGCTGGCCGCGCGGTTGGATCAGCCGGGGCGAAAGACAATCTCGACCAATCGGATGCTCGTCGGCGTGCCGCTCTATCTGATCTGGTACGCCGTGGTCGCGTGGTGGACGTTCGGGTATTTCGCGACCTGGTTTGCGTGGGCGTGGACAATCGCTGCGCCGTTCTTCGGCCTGATCGCCGTCTACTACTGCCGCAAGGCCCGCCAGACGTCCCGACTGTTGTGGCATCAGTTGCGTGTTACCGTGCGCCGAGGCACGTTGAAACGACTGCGTCAACAGGAAGCCGATCTTCGCGAACGGCTCAAGGAGCTGGCCGAGGAGTACGCGAAGATTTCCCCGCGGCCTGAAACCGAAATGCCGCGGTTCAAGAAACGCTATTTGGGCTACGTGGGGGCGGGAGTCCTGGGCATGCTACTGCTCGCGGCGGTTGCTTGGGTCGCCAAATACGGATTCTTCGACGAACCGTTGAGCGGTAACGGCCTCGACTTGAAAAACGTGCCTGAAGCTCGCCTCAGTACTTTCCTAAAGGCTGATGAAAAGGCAATCGTGCACTTGATCGACGGCCTCGAACAGCTCGAAACCGAGGCGATACGGATCGATCGCGAGTTCGCCGATGGGCGTCGTTCGTATACCAATCAGGCGGATAACGACGACGTGCGCGAACTACTGAGACGATTTGTTACGTATCGTCAGGGGCTGTTGCGCATTATCTGGAAGTACCAGCGGTGTGCTGATATTGAAAAGGAGGAACTTCGCCTGCGCACGTTTCTTTTGGACTTCACGGCGGCATCCGTGCTCTATCAGGCATCGTTGAAGTTCGTCTATCTGTATGAGAAGAGCCCGAATGCAATAGCCAAACTGAACGAACCCGAGCCGAACTGGGGAGTGCCGCCGGGGTTCTACGATACGATTCGGCGTAATCTGGCCAGCCCTCAGAACATCAGAATGTTCGAAGTGGCCCACCGGTACTATCACCAAGACCATGTGCAGGCGGCCTTTACAACTCACGCGTTAACCGAATCGGCACCATATGACCGATTTCACGCAGCGATTTCCGACGCGGAGAAGACGATCCACCAGATTGACGATTCCACTCCCGAAAAGGTCATCAAAGTTGCTGCCACAGACCTGGGCAGATTGTTTCATCAAGTTCAGTACGAGACGCAATCCGCAGTCTCGACGTGGATCGGCGATTTCAAGATCCGAGAACCTCGCAAGGGCGAGGCGCTGATCGACGAAGAGCAACTCGCCAAGCTGGCCGCTGCGCTCGAGCCCGGGGACGTCCTGTTGGAGCGACGGAACTGGTATCTCTCCAACGCGTTCTTACCCGGATACTGGCCCCATGGCGCGGTATACGTCGGCACGGCCGATGACCTCCGCGAGCGCGGTCTAGACGAGAACGAATACGTACGCCAGCATTGGGACGAGTTCGCCGCGAAAGACGACGAAGGCCACGAGCACGCGATCATCGAGGCCATCAGTGAGGGCGTTGTCTTTTCGTCGCTGGAACATTCAATCGGCGGCGCCGATTCGGTGGCCGTGTTGCGTCCAAGGGTCAGTGAAGAAGAGAAAAACGAGGCCATCGCTCGGGCATTCAGCTTCGCCGGTCGCCCTTACGATTTCGAGTTTGACTTCGAAACGACCGACATGCTCGTGTGTACCGAGGTCGTATTTCGTACCTACGGCGGGAACTCGGGCCCCATCAGCTTTCCGCTGGAGAAGATCATGGGACGGCAGACCATGCCCGCCATCAACCTGGTCCGGAAGTTCGACGAAGAATACGGAACCGAAGACGCCGATTTTGAATTCGTCGCCTTCATCGACGGCGATGAACAGACGGGAACGTCGCAATACCTCACGGACGTCCAGGCATTCCGTGACACGGTCAACCGCTCGGCCAGCACGTTTCTTCAAGGCTCGGAGGTTTACGCTCTGAAGAGCATCGGTCCACTTGGCTGGATACTGGTCTCGATGACGGTGCTCTGCACATTCGCGGCAATCGGCAACGCACTCACCCGGCGAATGCGATCGCGCCGAGGTTAGAGAGCGTATCGGCTTGCGTTTCCGGCACGTTGGAAATGTGGCAAGGGGGGCGGAAGGTACCCCGGAAAACGCCATTTGACCTTGTTTTCGTTGGGTCTGCGGCACTCTGCAACCGGTACCCCCGACAAACTCGTTTTCAAAACGGTACCCGTTGGGTGAGATTGGCCTCGGGAGGCCCGAGTTCAGATCTGTTGTGGCGGCAAAATCGGCGTTTGGGGGTTAGGGTTGGTCAAGATTGGTCGTCAATGTAACACTGCGGCAGGGCCTTCCGAAGGCCCTCGATGCCTTCCTCTGTGACGGGTGTACTATACAGGTCTAGGACTTCGAGGCTTCCCAGACTCTTGAGATGATTTAATCCGGCATTCGTGACGTGTGTACCACGGATGTCTAGGCGTTGGAGGTTTGTCAGTCCTTGGAGATTCGAAAGTCCAGCGTCATTGACTTCCGTGGCCGCTAGGGCTAGTTCTTCGAGGTTTACCAGCCCCTTGAGATGTTCGAGTCCAGCCCCAGTGATTTGCGTGGCAGAGAGCTTCAAGGTTTCGAGCGTTGTCAGTGCCTCGATACGCTGCAAACTAGTATCCGTGACCTCCGTGCCCCCAAGATCAAGACTGCTAATATGTACCTTGCCCTTGGTATGTTGTACGACCACCTCCACGTCCACATCGCCGATTTCTTCGGGGCAATAGAAGCGTACTTCAATGACATCCGTAAAGAACTCATGACCGATCCAATTCGTTAGCCATCGTGGCGGCACGGTGGAGCCTCCGTAATCGTGGAGCACGTAACCCCCTGCTTTCCTAATCGCTTCTACCGCATTCCGCCGTGGATCGGCTTGCCGCATCTTCACCGTGAACCAACCCATCGCCACCAACAGCGTCAACGACGCAACAAGCTGTGTGCGAAGGCTGAACCACCATCGGCGTTTTGGTTTGGACTCGGCCATAATAGCGATCCCTTCGACACCATCATACCATTTTTCGCCCCTTCGATGAAAGAAAGATCCGAGGAAGTCACCCGAGTCAAGCCCAGCGTATTGGCCCAGCCTCGCCAAGCTGGTACGGTAGAAAATGGCCCTGGAGGGGATCGAACATGAACACCCGCCGCTTACGACTGGTTCGGCCAAGATGGACGCTGGGGACGATGCTGCTCATCGTCGGTTGGTCTGCTGTTGTGGTCTGGTTGAATGTAAGGCCACGGTTGTATTACTTCTCTCTCGTCGGAGAAGAGCCTTCCCTATTTTCGATCTCCCATGGCTGCCCATGGATCTACGCCTTTCATCCGGGGTTCCACATAGATCTTCCATCCCGCTCAAGCCTTAGAGAGGCTTTGATCTACGAGTATTGGCCCCTAACAGCCAACATAGGCATCGGCCTACTTGCCGTTGCCGTTCTAACATTTGCATCAAAGTATCTGGTCAGAGCCATCGTAGCCGGTTTAAGAGCGGTTCTAAGCAAGCCACCACCGAGCGATGAGAAAGGCCCCTAGAAGCCGAGTGAGGGCGTTTGACATATGACCAGCAGACTCAGACCCAAGAACTAGCCAAAGGAGAAAGGGAAGCAGTCATGGTACACATCCTAGCACAGATGGCAGAAGAGCCGGTTTACGATCCAGTTATGACCGTTCTTTGGCTCGCAATCCTGCTTCTACCTCTGGTATTGCTCGTTGTCCTAATGATCAGTTACAGAAGATATGTGCGCTTCGCCCGTGCTCATACCGAGAGGAGCGAACAACACATGGAGCGGGTCGAGGCCCTACTTGAGCAGATCGCAGCAAACACGGCAAAACACTCTACGGGGTAGGGCCTTGCCACCACCAACAAAAAAGGCCCTTAGAAACCCCGTGCGGGCTTCTAAGGGCCTTTCCATTTCCCTTCCCCATCGACCCTCCAACGCTTCCATGATGTCCAACAACTCTCGGGTTTTCTCCATGCCCTGTTGATCGACCACCCCCTTGAACGCCTTGACAGCATCTTGGGTAGACCCGCCCTTAGCGGCAGCCTTGGGCTTTGCCTTTGCTGCTGGCTTCTTCTTTGCGGCTTTCTTCTTTGGCTTTGGCTTGGCGTTGTAGTAGTCTTGGCACGTTGGAAACGTGCCCCACGTTAGGACCGCGCGGAGGCTATTCCCATCAATTCCAGAATCTGGTTCGAGTATCGCGGTCCGAATTCGAAGGACTCCTTGATCCGCAGGTCCATGTCCAGTGGATTGCGCCGTTGCGCTGGAAACGGCCCCGTGCGCAGCACGTACGGCAGTCGCGACGGCGGCAGAGGATAGTCGCTGCCGTGAATGATACGAGATTTGATCTCCGGCGATTCACGGCTGAGCCGTTTCAGCGACCGCCAACGAGCCATCGTGGCCATAATCGATGTATCGCCGTACAGATTGTCGTATCGCTGCATCGTGCGGATAAAACTCGGGTAGAAGTCCTCCCGGTCGAAGAAGATGCAAGTGCCGCAGTGGGCCGCGATCACCGGACCGCCGTGATCGAGGACTCGCGCCAGACGACTGGGATCGGAGAATTCCTGAGAGACGACTTTGCAGGAGTGCTCGTAGCCGGTGTGGAACATCAACACAATGCCCAGATCGCAGGCGCGACGGTAAAACGGATCGTACTTGGCCAGCGCCGGGTCGACGCCCTGGATGGAAGTGTGAACCTTGACCAATCGACAACCGGCTTCGTAGCAGCGTTCAAGCTCGGCCACGGCGTCCTTGCGGATTGGATTGATCGAACAGCCGGCAAGGACCTTCGGCGCGCGATCTGCCAACTCCAGGACGTACCCGTTCGACACATAGAAATCGGTCGCCGTTTCGTCCCGGGATCCGTCGTGACGGTAGACCGCGTCCTGCGCGAGGACGACGACATAGTCCAACCGAGACTCGGCTACTTCGCGCAAGAGCCGATTGCGGATCTTCTCGCTGAGCGTCGCTCCGGCTTCGCGACGTATGCCGGTCCACCAGACGGCGAACCGTGTCAGCCATGCCTTGCGAGTGCGCTCGCTGAGGAATCCATCGCGCGGGTTCTCGCCCCAACAAAACACGTGGGTATGGGCGTCGGCAACGAGTCGGTCATCCATGTTTAGCCGAGGCCTTTCTACGGCGCGCCCGGTGGCCTTGGCGGCGGGACCGTGCCTGGAATTCCTGCGGGCGCTCCGTGCGGTGTCTCGCGTGGGATCAGCCCCCGGTTGGTGACTTGGGTGGTGCCGATACCGTTTCGCTTCGTCGGATCGAGGAGTTTCTCTGGGATGTCGACCTTCTCGAAGAAATCGACGTTCGGGCGTTGCCAGCGATTCACTTCGCCCTGGGCCGTCTCGCCTTCCTGCAACCTCATCATGGGCGGGGCGCCCGTGCTGGTGCCCGCTTGCCATGCCACGTTGCCGCCGACTTCGATC
>JADHUC010000287.1 GCA_016784735.1 Pirellulaceae bacterium
TCAAGATCGCGAAGAAGTTGTTCCGCCCAATCGCAACGCGATTGAAACGGAATCAAGCGATACCCAAGTACTCCGTTCGAATCGAACCCCAGTTGACGTGACCGGGTTCCGGGGAGGCTATTTATTGCGAGTTGCCTTACGACTCGTTCATGCGTCGGCTACTGAGAATGGCTGATTGCTGACCGCTGATTGCTGACCGCTGAAAGCTCACCGCCAGGGACCGCAATCCGAAGAATTTCTGAAGAAATTCAACTCGCGTGACCTAACGTGTCCGGTCCTTTGCGATGATGTTGGCAGAAGGTCGGCAGAGCCCCAAAAACGGACCTGAAACGATTTCTTCTAACTTGGGGGTCTCACGGCACTTGAAAGTTCGCAAACTCTGGCCCATAAAGGAGGGAAGACCAATGATCACCGCAACGAAGGCAAACAGTCGAATGGCCAAGAAACAGACAAAACCCGACACAACAACCGACAAGACATCCGACAAAAGCGTCGCTTCCACCAAGGGCAGTTCGTCGCGTCTGGACGACGACGCCAATTTGAAGACGGCGCTGCAGCAGATCGAGAAGAAATTCGGCGACGGGGCCATCATGCCGCTGGGCGCCGATCGGCGAGGTCCTGTCGCGGGGATTTCGACCGGCAGCTTGTCGCTGGATATGGCCCTGGGTGGGCAAGGCATCCCGCGTGGCCGCGTCGTCGAGTTGTTCGGTCCGGAATCCAGCGGCAAGACGACACTGGCCCTGCACGTTGCGGCCGAAGCGCAGAAGAAGGGCGGCATCGCGGCAATCATCGACGCCGAACACGCCTTCGACCCGACCTGGGGGAAGAAGCTGGGCGTGGAGTTGGATACGTTGCTGGTCAGCCAGCCCGGTTGCGGCGAGGAGGCCATGCAGATCACCGAAATGTTGATCAAATCCAACGCGGTCGATCTGATCATCGTCGACTCAGTGGCAGCGCTGGTGCCGCGGCAGGAACTGGAAGGCGAAATGGGCGCTACGCACGTGGGGTTGCAGGCGCGGCTGATGAGCCAGGCTATGCGAAAGCTGACCGGCGCGATCGCCAAGAGCAAGACCGCCGTGATCTTCATTAACCAGATCCGAGAAAAAATCGGCGTCATGTTCGGCAGTCCGGAAACCACGCCTGGCGGCCGCGCGCTGAAGTTCTACAGTTCTTGCCGGCTGGACGTGCGTCGTATCGGACAATTGAAAGACGGCGAGGACGTGGTCGGACAGCGCGTCCGGGCAAAGGTGGTCAAGAACAAGGTCGCGCCACCGTTTCGCCTTGCAGAATTCGACATGATGCACTCCTGCGGCATCAGCTACGAAGGCGACGTATTGGATTTGGCGGTGACGCACAAGATCGTCAATCGCAGCGGCGCCTGGTTCAAATACAACGACGCCTACTTGGGCCAAGGCAAAGAAAAGGCTCGAGCGTTTCTAGTAGAGAACTCGGAGATCACCGAGGAGATCAAGAAGAAAGTGCTGGCCGCGGGCGGCTACGGCGTGGAACCGCCACCAGCCCAAGATGAGACAACCAGTTGACGGTGAGTGCATTTCACACAATTCGGTTCAACCGCTATCGCTGGTGCCGGCGTGGCCCTTTAGCCAACGCGAGCGTCGTCGGTTTCGTTGTGTTGCTGTTGACAATCGTCATTGCGCCTTTGGAGGCCCAGGAGCCGACGGCGTTGGAGGCTGCGCTGGCGATCGAGAAAGCGCTTGTAGACGCTGTCGCTCGAGCCGAGAACTCTGTGGTTGCCATCGCTCGCTACCGAAACGACCGTCCGACGGCCCCGGGTGGTCCCTTTGGTTTGGGGCCAGGGCGGGCCGGGAAAGAAGACGCCCCTAACGAGTTCGCGACTGGCGTGATCATCGGACGCCAAGGGTACATTCTGACGAACTATCACGTCCTGGGGGATCCTGCCGAGAATACGTACAAGGTGTGGGTGAAACGGCGGCCTTTTCAAGCGGTCAGCGTGATGACTGTGGACCAGGTGAAAGCCGGCGATCCTTGGACGGATCTGGCCGTGTTGAAAATCGAGGCCGATGACCTGGAACCCATCACTTTCGGCGACACAAAGAACCTCAAGAAATGTCAAATCGTGATCGCGTTGGGCAATCCCTACAACATTGCCCGCGACGGCGACGTCAGCGTCAGTTGGGGAGTCATCTCGAATGTCGGGCGCCGTGCGCCGGCCAGCCCCGACGGCTTTCGTCCCGGCTCGGGCCGAGAGACGTTGTATCATTACGGCGGCCTGATCCAGACCGATGCCAAGCTGAATCTAGGGACCAGCGGCGGTGCGCTCATTAATCTGAAGGGCGAGATGATTGGCCTGACAACCGCTCTGGGGGCCAAAGAAGGCTATGAGAAATCAATAGGGTTTGCCATCCCTGTGGACGACGTGTTCCTGCGCACCATCGAAACGTTGAAGACGGGCCGCAGAGCTGAATTTGGCTTCCTCGGCGTTTCGCCGACCAACCTGGGCGACGCCATGCGCCGGAACGGCCAGCATGGGGCCTTGGTCTCCCGCGTTGTCCCCGGCACCCCGGCATGGACGGCTAAATTGAAGGACGGCGACGTCATCACGCACGTCAACGGCAATCGCGTGTACGATCGCGACATGTTGATGCGCGAGTTGGGCGGACAATCCGTCGGAGCAACGATCCCTATTACCGTCGAACGCGGCGTCGAATTAGGAGAACGCGGACGAATCGTCCACATTTCCGCGAAACTATCAAAAAAGCACATCCCGTCTTCACGGCCTGCCTTTTCGCAGATCGAAGACCCACTCTGGCGTGGAATGCGTGTCGACTATGCCACCGCACTTCCTCCTCAAATACTGGAACGTTCTCTGCAGGGCGGCGTTCCGGACGGTAGTCTCGCGGCGGTCGATGTTCAACCGGATTCTCCCTCCTGGAAGGCCGGTTTGAGGACCGGCAACGTGTTCACCCACGTAGACGACAAACGCGTCACGACCCCCGAGGAGTTCTTTTCCGCAGTTGCGGCCAAAAGCGGGGATGTACGTTTGAAGGTCCCCTCCGGCACGCCCGAGACGATCACCGTCTCGCCTTGATGCCTCATTGGTCATTGGTCATTCTTGCCGCCCGCGGCTTCTTCGTGCCCGTCTCTTGGCGGAGTACTCCCTATCTCCGCGTCTTGGGTGCCATGTACCAAAACCGGGCAACCGGATATCATGTTTCGATTGGTTTGTAGTCGATGAAATCAGATTCTGTGTGTGAGCCATGAAAAGCGACGAACTTCGCGAAAAGTACCTTGAATTCTTCGAGGCCAGAGGACATAGCCTCCAGGCGAGTGACGTATTGGTGCCCACGTGGGACCCGTCCGTGCTGTTCACGCCGGCTGGTATGAATCAATTCAAGGACCATTTCCTGGGCAAGGTCAAGTTGGATTTCACCCGCGCGACCACTTGTCAGAAATGCCTTCGCACCGGTGACATCGACAACGTGGGCCGAACGGCCTATCACCACACGTTTTTCGAGATGCTGGGTAATTTCAGTTTCGGCGACTACTTCAAACGCGAAGCGATCCATTGGGCGTGGGAATTCTTGACCGACAAGAAGTGGCTGGGAATCGACCCCGAACGCCTGACCGTAACGGTCTACCAGGACGACGACGAGGCGACGGAGATCTGGGCCAACGAAATTGGGATACCGCTCGGCAAGATCGAACGAATGGGCGAGGACGAGAACTTCTGGCCGGCCAATGCTCCCAGCCAAGGACCTGACGGCGTGTGCGGCCCGTGCAGCGAGATCTTCTATCACGACGACTTCGGCGACGAGGTCGAGATCTGGAATCTGGTCTTCACGCAATTCAACCGCGTAGGCGACCCGCCCGACAACCTGCGTCCGCTGCCCAGTAAGAACATCGACACGGGCATGGGGCTCGAGCGTGCGGCTGCATGTATGCAGGGCGTCCAAACCAATTTCGACATCGACATCCTTCGTCCGATCGTCGAGGCGGCCGCGGAAGTGTGTGGCACGAAGTACGAATTCGATTCGGACAACGGACGGCGATTGCGGCGGATTACCGATCACATTCGCGCCTGTACGATGGCCGTCCACGAAAACGTGTACCCCGGGCCCCAAAAAGAAAAGTACGTGATCCGTCGTTTGCTGCGCCGAGCCGTCTTGGACGGTCATCAGATCGGCATGCGTGAACCGTTCCTTCACAAGATCGTCCCGGCCGTCGTGGAAATGATGAAGTCGTCGTATCCCGACCTGTCGGAGACTACCAACCGCGTGGCGAACGTCATCAAGAACGAAGAAGCCAACTTTTTTGGCACGATCGATGCCGGACTGGCACGCATCGAGAAGATTTTCGACGAGATGAAGACGGCCAATCGAACGGCGGTCGACGGCGCCGAGGCGGCCGACTTGTACCAGACGTACGGTGTGCCGCCCGAGGTGTTCGAGACGATGGCGGCGGAGAATAACCTGGCCTTCGATTGGGACGGCTACCGGAAGGCCATGGAGCAACACGGCGAAGCGTCCGGCAAAGTGGTCCACACGGTCATGGGGGACAAAGGGCCGATCGACGCCATCAAGAAGGTGCTCCACGAAACCGAGTTTCTCGGCTACGAGACGGGAGACACCCAGGCGGAATTGAAGTTCATCGTCGCTCAGAATCAACTGTGCGATCACCTAAAGGAAGTGGGTCACGAGAAGGAAGTCATCGTTGTCCTCGACCGTTCGCCCTTCTATGGTGAAAGCGGCGGGCAAGTGGGCGATTCGGGCGAGATCGCTGGCGATGGGTTCCGCTACCAGGTGAAGGATACACAAAAAGATGGCGACCTTCTTCTGCACGGCGGTCATCTGATCGAAGGAGAACTGCGTCCCGGCCAGAAGGTCACTGCCCGTGTCGACACTGCACGCCGCCAGGGGATTCGCCGCGCCCACTCGGCAACTCATGTCTTGCATTACGCTTTGCAGAAGAACCTGGGCTCTCACGCTCAACAGCAAGGCTCGAAAGTGGATGACGACTGGCTGCGGTTCGACTTCACCAACATGGCGCCGGTGTCGGGCGATCAGCTTGCTGCCGTCGAGCATGACGCGAACGAGCGCATCGTCGCCGCCGAGCCGGTCAGCGCCCAGGTTCTGCCATTGGGCGAAGCTCGCCAGGCCGGCGCGATGATGCTGTTCGGCGAAAAGTATCCCGATCCGGTTCGCATGGTGACCATGGGCGATTTCAGCCGAGAACTGTGCGGCGGCACGCATTTGGACAACACGCGCGACGTTGGCTCGTTGGAGATTGTCGCCGAAGAAGGCGTGGCGGCCGGGACTCGCCGCATTGTTGCACTGACCGGCGAGAAGGCAAAGCAGCACGCCGAAAAGACCCAAGCCGCGCTTGCCGAAGCGGCCAAGGCTCTGGATGTAGGGCTGCTGGACGCACCCGAGGCGGTACGTGATTTGGTTGATCTGACTCGTGAACTGAAGAAGCGGGTCTCTTCGGATGGCAAGACACCCGAACCGGATGTGAAGAAGAAAGGAAGCACAACCGGCGATGTGGATGCGAGTTACGCCCAGGTCAAGGCGGCCTTACGTGATGCAGCCCGCACGCTGAACGTGTCGCCCTTTGACCTGCCACAGCGGGTTGCTTCGCTGTTGGACGAAATCGACGGCCTGAAAAAGCAACTCGCCCAGTTGGCCAAGTCGGGCGGACTGTCCGCCGATGCGCTACTGGACAATGCCGAGACGGTGGGCGAGACCACGGTAGTCGTGGCAGAGATGCCAGGAGCGAACCCCAATTTGATGCGTCAATTGATCGACCAACTTCGCAAGAAAGCCGACTCAACCGCCGTGTTGTTCGGTGCCGCGGCCGGCGAGTCCAAGGTGGTCCTGGTCGCCGGTGTCAGCCGAGACTTGGTCAAACGTGGCGTCAGCGCGGGCAACTGGGTCAGAGAAGTGGCTCCCGTCGTTGGCGGTGGCGGCGGCGGCAAACCGGACATGGCCCAGGCCGGCGGCAAGGAGCCGGACAAACTGTTCGAGGCGCTTGAAACGGCCAGAGCCAAGATCCGGCAGATGCTCGCGTAGCTCGGTCGCTGACCGTCAAGCGAGTATCAGCCGGCAGGGCATCAGATTACTGCCGCCAAAAGGCCCACAGATGGCATGGCGGACCCACGGATGAAATCTTCTTATCCGTGGGTCCGCTATGCCATCCGTGGGCCACCCTGTTGGTCTCTTCCACCGCTATCGCGCCGCGACGCGTTCCGGCCCGAAATCAAAGCTCAGCTCGCGCGACTCGCCGCCGATCAGGTTGATCGTTTTTCGGCGAGTCTCCACGCGGCCGTCGCGCTTGAGTGTTACCATCAAGCTGTAGTCGTTCCATTCGGCCCCTTTGGCTAGTCCCGTGGTGGTGAACTGCCGGACTGATCCGGTCGCATTCGTGTCATGTCCTTCGAGCGTCACTTCAGCATCTTCGGGCACGTGAACCGTCAGCGTCGTCGGCACGAGACTTGGTGTCGCCCGGTCGAAGTCGAACGCAAGGTCTGCGGTATCACCCGCCTCGACCCGCACAACTTGCGTGTCGCTCAGTTCCTTGCCGTTGCGATCGACCACGGCCCGAACCCTGTAAGTGTACTGATAACCGCTGGCTAACCCGCGGGAAACGAATTGGCGATGTGTGCCGGGCGTCTTGGTCAAGACGCCATTGACATAAACCCGGGCATCCTCCGGCACATCCATGGAGAGGATCATCGTTCCGGTCTGCTGATCGGTCGCTGGCGGAGGCTCCGGAAGGGGCGGAGGTTCCGTGCCTTCGGGTTGCAGTACAGAGGGTTCCGCAGGGGGTTCGACGCTTGGATCAACCTCAGCCGGTTTCTCAGAGACAACCGTACTTCCGCAGCAACCCGCGACCGCACCATAACAAGAATCGTAGTACCCGTAGCCGCATGGATTGCACCGCCGGGAACAGCAACGCCTGTAGCACCTGTAGCCACAAGTGCTCGAGCAGCGATACGCGCAAGGATCGTAGCAGGTGGCTCGGCAGCAGCTATACGTCGGGCGATAGCACCACCATCGGTAGACAACTGGGCTGCATACCACGGGCCGATACACGGTGACACACGGCGTGTAACAATCCCATCTCCACCAGCACCCCCAGTGGGCCTTGGACTTTTGGGCCGAGAGGGATAGAACGGCCGCTGCAATGACAGCCACGAGCGCAAGTCTTTTCACATTAGATCCCAACATCGCGCAGGTCCTCCGTTAGACGAGAAGTCGAATCACTGGGTCAGACACACCCACGGACTGCGCTTGAGCATACCAATTACTCCGCCCAGATCAAGTAGATTGGGGCATCTGGGAGAAACAGGCCGAGAATAGCGACCGCACCTTCCCGAATTGGAGGCTCTGGCGCAGCTTGGTGCGCTGTCTTGAGCCACGGCGTGAGAAGAGGCTACCACGGGCCGTAGCTACCGGCAGACTATTTCGCGGCTGCTGCCTTCGAACTACGGACGAGTTTCAATTCTTCTGAGTCCCAAACAGATCGTCGCGATCCGTCACCAACAGCGCTGGCGGTTCCCCAATCATTGGCAGTAAACCTTGTCGAGTTTTGCCTTTTGGTAGACAATTATAGCCCTGCAAAGGAAACGCATGAACTGGCTTGTAGTCCCGCCTTCAGGCGGTTCTTGAATGGACAAGCGACGGAAGACCGCCTAAAGGCGGGACCACGAACGGTCTCACGGCCCTCTCTTTCTGCAGACTCAGCTACGGCGCAGCTTGCCCCACAAAGGACTGTTCCATGACCATGACTTCTCGGCAACGCGTCTTGACGGCTTTCGAGCACGAGGAACCGGACCGCGTTCCTGCCTGGTGCGGCGCGTCGCCAGGCTTCTGGGCCACCACGAAAGAGAAGTTGGGCCTTGACGACGAGGGTTTACGCGAACGCTTCGGTGATGATTTCCGGCGTGTGTTCGCGCGGTACGCAGGACCCGAAATCGAACTGCCGACCGGCGCTACGTCGGTAACGCCCTTTGGTGTCTTTCGCGCCGGTCTGGAATACGGACAGCCGCTGAGTCATCCTCTGGCCGACGCAACACTCGCCGAAGTGCACGATTATCCCTGGCCCGACCCAGCCTGGATGGACGTGTCGCAGATTCGCGGCGAAGCGGAGAGCTACGGCGACCGCTATGCAATCCTGGGCGGCGACTGGTCGCCGTTCTGGCATGACCTGATCGACCTTCTGGGCATGGAAAACATGTACCTGAAGATGTACGACCAGCCCGAGCTTGTCGACGCCGTGATCGAACATCTTGTCGACTACTATGCGACGGTCAGCCAGAACATCTTCGACGCGGCGGCCGACGCGATCGACATTTTCTTCATCGGCAACGACTTCGGCAGCCAGCAGGGCTCGCTGCTGTCGGAGACCATGTTCCGTCGATTCCTGCTGCCGTATCTCGCGCGACTGGTCGACTTGGGCCATGCGTACGGCCTGAAAGTGATGCTGCACTGCTGCGGCGGGTTTGCCGAATTGATGCCGGCCATGATCGAGATTGGACTGGACGGCGTACACGCCTTGCAGCCCTGCTGCCGCGGAATGGAACCACGGAGATTGAAGGACGAGTTTGGCGACAAGATCCTGCTGAACGGGGCCATCGACTCGCACCACGCGCTGATCGAAGGAACGCCTGAGTTGGTGCGACAGAAGACCCGTGAAACTCTCGAAATCATGATGCCCGGCGGAGGCTACATCGCCGGTGCCAGCCACGATTGGATCCTACCCGAGACGCCCCTGGAAAACGTGTTGGCCATGTTCGATGCCATCCGGGAATTCGGCGTTTACGAGAAGACGTAGCCAAAGTTGGAGTTCACGCTTTAGCGTGTCTTCGAAGACACGCTAAAGCGTGAACTCCAACACGCGAAGACAGAACGCACCAGTCTTTAGGCTCAGCGGCGCGGAACGGAGTGTCCATGGATGTCTGGATCCGATAGCGGCAAATAGTACGTCCAGTCGGCTGCTTCGTAGAGCAAGACTTCGCCGATGTCGTCTTTGCGGCTGAGCAGATAACGGATGATCTCTTCGCGTCGCTTTCTGGCGGCGTTTCGGTCGGCCGCGCGGAGGGTCTGTTGGGCCTCGTAGACGAAGCTGCGTGGTCCGCGGAATTTGGAACCACGGTTGTTGGCAAGGTCTTCAATGTATCGACGGACGAACACCTCAAGCGGCCCTTGATCGGGAAGATACCGAATTCCCAGAAACGTCGGCTCGACGGTCAGATCGGATAGATCGACCATAGCCATGCCTTCACCAATTGCCGGGATGTAGTTCAGCGAGCCCCAGATGTGTCGATAGTACTCGCTGCCATAAACATTGCCGTCTGGCTTGCGCATGGTTGCCAGTTCCGCTTGGACGGCTTCAATGACACTCTCGCTCTGGGGAACGACGGCGCGAATGCGGACGCCAGGGAACTCACGTTCCAGATCCTTCAACAACTCGCGTACGCCTTGCGCGACGGCGAGATTGCGCCGGTAACGCCATGCATAATCGGAATCGGGTGATTGGCACGCGCCTTGCCACTCGCCACGCTGCCACGTCGTAATGCGTTCGGCGGATTGCGTGTCATCGGCGAGAGATCGCAAGTCAGGATCCGCGGCCAGCGATATCGGGGCATACGCGCGGTCGATGCCGTAATGGTAGTAGTTCTTCCCGTGCAACCGGTAATGGGTCATCGGCCGAATGCCGTCTATTCCGTCCACGGTCGAACCTGCAAGTTGGGTATGCGATCGCGTGTTTACGAAGATCTCGTCATAGGCATCGTGGGCCAGGATGGTCCGAAGCTGGCGTACCACATACTCGCGCGCGGCAGTGCGATTGAAATCCACCATCTCGACCGACCAATCCGCTCCCATGTCGACGACGAGCGTGCCTTCGCCGAGCCGCCACGTCCGCTCGCCTGTGCGCCGAAAGAAATCGACGCTGTTCTCGATGGCCTGAAACTCGGTGCGGTACAAGCCATCGACTGGAATCCCGGCCACGCATGTTCGACGTGCTTCCGGAGTCGCGGCTGCGAGTGAGCAATAGACGTTGGCTCGACCAAGTTGGTTGCCGGCACGGGCCCGCAACGTAACGTCCAATTCCACCGGCAACTCGACGGTTTCACCAAACTCGCTGGCGCTTGTCACGACCAGGTAGCGATGGGCCCCGGGAAGCTCTATCCCTTCGATAACCAATCGTTCGGAATCTTCAACACGGAACCGGACTCCATCGACACGCTGGCGCCGCGCCTCGGCCTTTCGCCGGATGGTCTCAAACGGTTGTAGTTTGAACGCCCCGTTCGGCCCGCGCACGAGGACGAAGGACGTGTCATCCAATGGCGGGAAGTGCGCGGCCAGCAGCACCAAGTCCACGTTGCCCGCTGCGGCACGTTTCGCGATCTTTGACGCGTCTCGCATGCCCGCAATCTCGATCGTACTCAATTCGGCATCGACATCCTTTCCCATGCGTCGGAGGATTTCGCGGTAGTGGGCAAAGCCAACCTGGTCCGGATGATAGTTCACCGCCGGCGAAGCCAATGGCAAGAATCCCCACAGATAAGTGCCGTCGGAGTCGAAGGTCGGAATCTCGTAGTATTTGGTCAGAGCCGCCTCGAAAGGTCGAAAGCTGGCCGTCAATTTGATTCCGTGGTCAGCGGCACTCTGCGTGAATATGCGTCCGAAATCGCGCCTCAGGCGTAGCATCATCAACAGACGCAGCCACTGGTAGTTCTTCAATCTCACGTTCGTCCGCATCCCGGCGGTCAGGTCTTCGCTGTCCCGGATCGCCTGCGCTTGCAGCTCGAACCGGCGCCAATCTTCATCGTCGTAATTAGCGGGATCCGTGATCAGCGGAAAGGGACTTTGCCAAACGACAAGCCGTGTAACGCCCTGCGCCTGTAGCCGGCGGAAATACTGGTCAAAACCGTCTTTCTTCACAGGCAGGAAACGCCCAGCCTTGTTGTCCCAGAAAATCCGAATCAAATCGTCTACCAGATCGGCGATGTAAGAAATGGGGTGATTGGGCGGGGCGCGACGAACCGTAAGCGTCTGCCGGTCGATCAACTTTCCCCCGCGATCAACCGCCAGTTCCAGCCCGAACGCAATCGTCGCATCCGCCGGAGCCAAGACTTTCAATAGTCCCGTTCGGGAAACGGTGATATGTAGACCTGAGAAGCGGAGATCCTGCCCTTCGGTCAACACACTGCCATTCTGTCGAGCCGTCAGCGTCAATTGGTCTTGCGGCTTCAGTTCGCCAGGGAAGATGGGCCAAGTTCGGGAACTCCCCGCGACATAACAAAATGGCGTCTCCAGGTTGCGTGGCGAGAGAATCCGTGCGGAGTCTTCGGCGTTGATCGCCGTGGCCGGAATCAGAAGAAGAAAAGTGAGGGTGCGCATGTTCTCATTCAGTCCCATCGAGTCTCGATCATTCTACCCTCGCGTTTTGCTACCGCAAGTTTCTGAATCGCCTCGGATAACCTGACTCGCGGCCGAGTTTATCATACAATGTCGCTTGCCGGTGGCCTGAACGGCCACGTCCGCCCAGCAGCGCGCTTTCTGACCTTTGATTGGAGAGACGGATATGAGCACAGCTTTGACGAACCTGTACGGCGTGCTGGCTGCAGCAACGGTCCTGCTGGCCATGACACCGACGAAGGCGGAAGAGTTGTTCGAAGTAACGCTTGAAAACCCGTCCTTCACAAAAGGCGTGAACGATCTCGGGGTTCCGTTGGGCTGGTCGAAATACGGCGGTGGCGGAACGGATCAGGAGCTGAAGATCGCAGAGGGCCCCGACGACGGGAAGGCTCTGCTGATCGTCGACGGCGACCCGGCGACAGAGGTCGGTGTGTCCCAGGCGTTTGACCTGAAAGGCGGCGAGACGTATGAGGTCACGGCGAAAGTGCGGGGCGTGGAGGACGCTTCGACATCGGGCTCTTACCTGCAGTTCCGGTTCCTACCGTCGAGTCAATATGTGCAGACTGGCCTGACGGCGAGATCTGCCGACAGGTTCACCGAGGTCTCGGTGAAGGGCACGGCGCCGCCAGATACTACGAAAGCCATGATCTACTTGTACACTCACCGTGACCCGACGCCGAAAGTGATGGTCACCGACGTCAAACTCATGGGCGGTCTTCCCCCGCCGCCTCCACCACCGCCCCCGCCGGTCCCTCCGCAGTACAGCGAACTGAAAGACCTGCATCTCGACACTGCCCTGGTCAAAGAGGGCAAGGCGAACGTTGCCATCGTGGCACCGGCGTCGGATGTCTACCAAACGGCGGCAACGGCCGTCCAACAGGAGATCGAGAGGCTGAGCGGAGTCAAGGTGCCAATCGTGTCCGATGATTCTCCAGAAGCAGCCGTGCCGATCACGGGCAATCTGATCGTCTTGGGTAATCGCTCGACGAACAAGACGGTCAGCGCCCTCTACGACCTGTACTATTGCTTGGCGGATCTCAAATACCCGGGACCGGAGGGATATGTCATCCGGTCTAATCACAACCCATTCGGCAATGGGAACAGTATCGTGATCGTCGGGGCCAGCGACGATGTTGGCGTCCGGGAGGGAGCCGGCGCGCTGGCAGGCATCGTGTCGAAGGCATCCTTTGCCGCGGGAGAACTGTCGATTGGTTGGACCTTGGAGACGAAGCTGGGCAAGGGAGTGGAACCGCCCACGGACATCAAGCAGTTTGAAACCTGGGAAGCCTCGAAGGGCTACGGATCAGTCGGCTACTTCGGCTGGACTAGTATCAGCAAGCGCATGGCCATGTACTACATGACCGGCGACGAATTCAGCGCGAGAGAGGTCGTTCGATTATCCTTCCCCGACGAGCAGGCGCTGAAGGACATCGACGAGATCGACGGCGAGCGGATCGAGAACAAGCAGGATCCGCTGGCCGGGTTCTACCACTACAACGCCCACATGGCGATTCTGTTTTGGGATCTGATCGAAGAAAGCCCTGTGTTCACGGACGAGGAACGGCTGAAGATCACGAATGCTTTTGCCCGGCAACTGAACCATCGAAAGAACGAGGGAGTGTACGGACTGACCAAGCCGCGTGGGGCCGTCAGTTCCCGGCACGGGCAATGGTCGGCGATCTCGTTGTACTGCCTCGGCCGGTATTTTAATAAGTACTACCCCGACCCAGTATGGGCACAGTGCGTCCGGGGCGGCGAACTGGCCTTCCATTCATTGCACGAACACGCCTGGATCGCGGGCGAAAGTGACAACCTGTTTTGGTACAACACCGGCATCGCGCCCGTGTTCACGTACATGGCGCTGACCGGAGATCGGAAGCCGTTGGAGAACGGTGTGCTGGACGAGCTGCTGCGCGGCCAGGAGACCTTGATCTCTGGGCGAGTGCCCGACGGGGCACTGAACTCGGCCTCCATGGGCTTTTTGAATAAAGCGGCTTACATTACCGGCGACGGTCGTTGGAGTACTTACCGCGAGCGTACGGGAGTGGACACGAACCTCTTCCGGCTTGGTCAATCCTTCTGGCCCGACGAGGAGATCGAACCCAAGTTGCCGGACGACTTGGTGGGTCGGTGGAGTATTCACCGCTTGCCCGAGCCGGCCTGGGGCTCACGCGGTAGCGGCCTGCCCTTCGACCAGTCATTCTACTTCGGCAGCTACCGTAGTACGCCTGACGAGACCGGGGACTTCATCCTGCTGGATGGGTTCAACGGCGCTTCGCGTAATCCCTACCACACGTTCGATATTTTGGAGTTGCGGCTGGCCGGCCGAACGGTCCTGCAGGGATATCACAATCAGGTGCTCACCAGCGCCGATGGAATGGTCGAGCCTTCCGTTGCCATGAACGCGGCGTTGCTGTACGCCGACGTGGTCGGCCCGACCGCGACGGCCGTGGGCGAGGTACCCAATGCGGCCTTCAGTAACTGGCGACGCACGCTGTCCCAGCGGACCGGCCGGTACGCGCTCGTGGTGGACGATCTCACCTTCGGAGCGGACAGTCAGAACATGAAGGTGAAGACCACCTGGCAAGTGACCGGTGGCGTGTGGGACCAGGCCAAACAGGCAGTCCGCATACCCGCCGCAGGTTTCGAGTTGCGATCCTGCGACGTTCAAGAGGTTCGCGGGCGCGGGGTCGTGACCATGAGTTGGAACGGCGCGGTCCAGGAAGACGAACATCGAATTGCCTTCTATTTGATTGGGCAGACCAACTCCGATTCGCCAGAATCGTTAGCCTGCAACCGGGTAGCCGATAATGCCGCAGTGCTTGCGCTGCCGGAGGCGGCCCTGGCGGTTGTCGGAGAATATGGGAAGACGAATGGAGAGTTGGTCATCCTGGCCGAAGATCATTTGTATGGGCATGCGTTCTTAAGTGCGGGAATCGAAGAGAAGCTTGCGATGACCGACGCTCCGGTCGACATCGACTGGGACTTTACCAGTGGCGTGGCGACCGTCGTCGCAGCAAAGCAAACGACTTTGATGCTGTGCCTGACCGCAGCAGACAAGCTGCAGGTGGGAGGTGAACCGGCGAAAGCTCAGCACGCGAATGGAATCTGTAGCATTCAGTTGCCCGAGGGGCGTCACGTTCTGACCGGCGCGTCGCCGGCCCAGGAAGCCCGGTTGGGAACGCTGGCCGCTCTCAAGCGTCTGCTGGCGGAGGGACAGAAACTGCGCGCCGAGGCGTTGGCGTCTGCGGGTCAACAAGCAGAGCTGGATGCTCCGGAGTTGCCGGTGGCGATGACCGCCCAAGTCGGCGGCAAGGTGACGGACATGATCACGGTCCCCGCCGCCGACGAAACGCAACTCGCCGTCGCCGAAGGCAATACTGTCCATCTCCTGACGCCTGAAGGCAAGAGTATCCGCACACTCGAAACCGACGGGAAGATCCGCGTGCTCCGCTGGTGGGACGAGCACGAGTTGCTTTTGGCCGGCTGCGTGGACGAAAAGGTCATCGCCTTCGACAGCAACGGCGGGCGCAAATGGGTCTTCACTTCGGAAATGGATCCGGCCGTTTACCAAGCGGCCAAGACTTATTGGTTCAAGAGTGCGCCGGGCCATGAAGGCATCCACGGGCTGTTCACCGGTGCCTTTGACGAAGGGAAAAGCCGATGTTTTGTCGGCAGTGCGTGCACATTGGAGATTTTGGACGAGACCGGGACGCTGGTTAAACGCACACCTGTCTTCTGGGGACCGGGCCGGATGTTCTCGCTCGTGGCAGCTCGAGACGGCAGCAGAAACCTGCTCATTTCCCGGTGGCCGAATGGCAACGACCACTTAGCCATCGTCAACAGCAAGACCATGACCGTCAGTGGTCGAGGCTACTCGGGGGTCCCAAGCGGACATTCGTACGTCGGCGGATGGACGGCACAGAATCGCACCAGACTTTTCCATGAAGATCTGGACGGCGATGGCAAGAAGGAGGTCGCCACGACCATCAACGGGACCTGGAATCGAGTGACCGTTTACTCGGAGGAAGGCCAACCGCTCCACAACGCTCAGTTCGGTCCTGGCGCCAGAAATACCCCGCGTGCCCAAATGCGTGACATGGATATCGCCGACCTGAACGGCGACGGCAAGAAAGAGATCGTCGTCGGTTTGTCCGAAGGCCTGGTCGTGGCCCTGACGAGCGAATGCCAGAAAGTCTGGTCGACCCGTCTGCCCAGTCCACCCGCTTCTCTGTGGTGCGTCGGCGTGTCGGGCTCGCAGCTTCCATGGATCGTAGTGGGTTGCGACGACGGCACCGTGGCCGCACTGGACGGGCAGGGCGCGCTCACGCGACTCGGCAAGGTAACCGGCCGGCCAATGCACATGGAGACGCTTCCGACGCCAGCCGGCTCGGTCGCTGTCCTAGCGACGGACAAGGGGGAGGTGAAGGGATTCAAGATCGGGGAGTAACGGTGTGTGTGCTTACGTCGTTTACCCTTGGCCCAGCCTTCGGCCGCAACCAAAGAGGACTTTTGGGATAACGTAATTCCGCTACATTGAGGCTTCCGTAAGTTTGACGCGGAAAGGGAGTTACTCGATGCAGCGGTTTCTGGATCACCACGGCGAGAATGTTTTGGGTGTTTTGACTGGGTTTGATCGAATCGTGTTTCGCGGCACTCTGCGGAACCTCAGTTATGTCCAAGGTATGGGACAGTTTCTCGGATATCACGGTATTCGCTACACAGAATTCGGGGACTTTGCT
>JADHUC010000288.1 GCA_016784735.1 Pirellulaceae bacterium
GTATTGCGAACGCCGCCCTCGAAACGCTCGAACAACCCCGTGACGATTGCCACGCAGTGGTTCTTGGCCATCTCGTCGACGCGACTCAATGCCGGGTCGTCCAACTTCACAGCCGCGGCCGCCCCCTTGCCCTTGAGGTCGTAGCCCGTGATGCCGCATTCGGAAAACACGACCAGCCGAGCCTCTTGGCGGGCTGCTTCGGCGACCAGCGGTCGCATGCGATCGACGTTGCCCTGAACGTCGCCGGGCACCACCAGCGGCTGCACTACGGCCACACCCAACCGAACGCGAGCCTTCGATGCGGCGGGTGGCGGCGGTTCGTCCCCCTTCACGATACCGACGACAAACGCGGACAACAAACAGAAGAGGACCGGCGCAAGGACCGATGGGCCGTGAATACTCGTGTGCATCATCAATTTCCAGTTCCTCGTTTAACCCGAAGCCGAAGGCGATGGCGGGCGCCGCGAGTGGACAGTCTATCTCACTGCCCGCCATCGCCATCGGCTTCGGGTTAAACGGTTGCTAATGATCGCATCACTTCGGGTCGCGTGGCCGGGTCGGCACCTTGCAGATGCCTCGAAATGGGCGAAGATGAACAACATCGAACACCCGGAGGGCCATTCCAACGGTCAGTGTAGTCCGTTCAACAGGCGATCGGAAGCAGTGCGAATCTTATGGAGTATTTTGAATGCAAGCGGAAGTGATCGCGATTGGCGATGAACTGACCAGCGGCCAACGGCTGGATACGAATAGTCAGTGGATTAGCCGACGATTGACGGATCTTGGTATCCGCGTCTTGTACCACACGACGGTGGGTGACGACACAGAGGCGGGTGTCAATGTGTTCCGCCACGCGTTGCATCGCGCTGATCTGGTCGTCAGCACGGGTGGTTTAGGGCCGACTGCCGACGACTTGACGCGCGAGGCGATCTCAAAAGCTGTCGGTGCCGAATTGGTCTTGAATCAGGATGCTCTGGATCACATCCGAGAGTTGTTCACGCGTCGCCGCTACAAGATGCCGGAACGGAACGTTGTCCAAGCCATGTTCCCCGCGCGCAGTCGCGTAGTGCCGAATCCCCACGGCACGGCGCCCGGAATCGACATGGACATTCCCCGCGAAGACCGCAAACCCGCAAGGTTGTTCGCCTTGCCTGGCGTACCCGCAGAACTGCGCGACATGTGGCACGGTACGGTCGAGCCGGCAATCATTGAGTGGCTGGGCGACGACCGGCGGTTCATTCGGCATCGGCTGATCAAGTGTTTCGGCGCGGGCGAAAGCCCGATCGAAAAGATGCTTCCGGATTTGATTCGACGCGGCCGAACGCCGACGGTCGGCATCACCGCAACCAAGGCCACGATCACGTTGAGAATCACCGCCGAAGGCGCGACGCCCGAAGCTTGCGACGAAGGAATGGAACCGACGGCGGCGACAATTCGCGAGTGCTTGGGCGATTTGGTGTTCGGCGAGGGCGACGACGAGTTGTATCATGTCGTCGTACGGATGCTGAACGGGCGGCAGCAAACACTGGCCACCGTCGAATGCGGTTCCGGCGGAAGATTGGCCGAATGGCTCAGTGAGGCGGATCCAGCGATGGAAACGTACCTGGGCGGCACGATTGCACGGCATCCGAACGTACGGGCACGAATTGCTGGCGAGAGTATCGAGGACGAAACGCTCGTGCGAGCGATGGCCAGCGGTTGTCGAGACGAATACGGCGCCGACTACGCGTTAGCGTTAGGGCCGTTTCCGCAGGGCGACGACCAAGGGTCGGCGCCGGGCAAGGTTCACTTCGCCGTGGCAGGCCCGGATGGCGTGGGCACCAAGACATCGCTGTTCGCTGCCCATCCAGACATTCGCACGCCGCTCGCGGTGAAACAGGCGCTCAACTTCCTGCGGCTGAAGTTGATGGCGTAGTCCGGCGGGCTTGCAGCCAATTCATTCGTTGCCGCCCTGGATTCGTCGGGAGGAAACGGATGAGCCCAGCGAATTCAGGACGGCAGCGAAGGGAGCAGGACGGGGCGAACGGGGATGAAAAAGACTAACGTCCCCGTTCGCCAATTGAGTTGCCAGGCTCTGACTACCCCGCCTCGCCTGCAGCCTCAGGTTCTTCTTCAGACTGCTCGGCCGTCGGCATTTCTAGTGTCCGGCTCTGCATGCCTAGTATGGCAAGCGCAAGATAGACGACGAATCCCACGATGATTGCAGCCACCGGAGGGCAGTACATTCTGAAGTCAAGCATTGCCTGCGGGATGGGTATATCACGCTCCGCCATTCCTGCCAGCAGCGGGCTGAATAGGCTGTTCCATGCTCCAACAACGAAGCCGAGCGCCCAGGAGATCCAACCTGCCGGATTGAAACCCGCACGGGGGCCCGGCCATTTCATTCCCGCGAGCAGATAGTCGGCCGTCATCGCGCCACAGATCGGACCGAATGACGCACCGATGATGAGGAACACGGCCTCTGCCCTGCCCGCCCACCCGGAGACTACCAAGGCGATAGATCCAGCGACTCCGACACCGCAAGAGATGAACGGATTGACCTTGGGCAGTGTGTTCTTAAAACTGGCCGCGGCGATCAGTGAACTGAAACATGCGGGCGGAAACGCTGCAATTGCCAACAGTAACCAAAACGCCTGAGCAACTTTTTCACCCATGATCGTTTCCATGAGTTCCGTGGGCTTGAGGATGACGTCCTTTCCCTCCATGAGACCGGCACCGTAGGTTCCAGCCACAATGAACAGTGCCAGGCAACCCGTGAAGATGGTGGCCCCGGCAACGCCGACCAAGCCGCCGAGCTGAACGTCTTTTCCACTACGATTACTCGAAGCGATATCTACACCCGCTGCGCCAGCCGTAGCAAAGAAGCCGACGATATTGGCGACTGCGACCAGGAAAAGCTCCAACGAAGTCAGCCCGACCGTCGTCACCTCTCCTGTCAACTGCTCCGAGTCGAAGCCGCCGAGCCCGGATGCCGTCTTGCCAAACAAGACAAGCAAAATGACGAGCGGAATCAGCGGCAGAAAGGTTGCGACTTTTGCAACATAATGGATGCCTTTCAATCCCACGAATGCCGCAACAAGTGCCCAGATAATGCCAATCGCCAGATGCACGGCGTGACCCTCGGCATAACCTGCGAGCCCGGCCAGCAACTTTGCCGAGAAGTAGGAGTTGACGGCCAACCACCCGAACTGGAGGATGCCCATGAGAAAGCCCGGCATCAAGAATCCGCCTATGACTCCGTAGGTCGAGGTCCCCACTACGGCCAGCGGCAGGCCTGTCTTCATTCCCATCATGCCTGGGGCCCAGTAGCTGGCGAAATGGCAGATCAGCGCCCCCGCAATCACGCCCAGAATCCCTGCGGTCAAACCGTGGGCTAGAATACCGCCGGGACCCTCTGCGCCACTTGATGGCACGAACTCCCAAAACACGAACCAGAGCATGATACCTGCATAGGTCTGTGCGGTGCTCTTGAACCACGGGACGCGGTTCGTCTGTGGTATTGGCTGCGCGGACGCGACATAATCTGGTAGATTCGAAGCCATAGGTGTCCCTCCTACAACAAGGCGAACATGAACGGGGGGCTGCATGGACATTCCACGCTGCAGGAGCGCCGCCGTCCGACACTGCTAGCAAGCCTGGACAGAGTATAGCCGCTGACTAGGGGATGTAAACTGTCTGCAGCACAAGATTTCCGACAACGGGCGGCCACTCGCCGCACAGTCGGAAAGCCTTCCCTCGCTTCACCAAAGAGCCGGCCCTCGAATTCCGCGGAAAGCCGTTCGTAGTCCCGCCTTTAGGCGGTCCTGGGACGCACAACGTCGCTGAAGACCGCCTAAAGGCGGGACTACGAACCAGCTTACGCATGGAGTCTCTTACGCAGCGGTTGCGAGGATCGAACTAGGGCTTCTCATCATCCATCCTGTTGTCGCGGCCGTCCACGGCCGGTTCGCCGGAAACGGCCGAGAGGATTTGGCTGCCGACCGGTGGGCATCCTGGGACGAAGATGCCCATTTCTCGCAGATTCGCAGTGCAATTGCCGATGCACAGCGTCCCTTGGGGCAGGTCCGTGTGGCCCTTGCCAATGGCTATGTTGATGGTGCTTTGACTGGGAAAGTAGTCGAAGATGCGGTCTTTGTGGCGTTTAAGGAACAGGAGTAGAGTCGACTGGCACGCGCTGCACGAGTTGTCGTCCAGAACGGTGATATTAGGAAACTGTATCGTCAGGTTCTCTGGCGGAGGAGCAAACGGCGAGATCCAATCGCGCCAGTTGTCGGGCGTGATCCTCATGCGTGCCAAGTCGATGACACCAAAGCCGCGTTCGGCACCCATTCGCAGATGCGGGATACGTCCCGCATCCGTGCCCATCAATTGACACGCCACCGCGTCGGCCGCAAAGGCGTCGGCGCTCGCCACGACGACATCAACCGGTTTGGCCTGTCCGGCACTGGGGCCAAGCCCCTCCATGCCCACCGTGCCGTCAATGATTGCGAGACTTGGGCGGAGGATGGAAGACATATCGGCAATCGCGACGTCAATGGGCTTCTCGTCGCTTCCCGCGATCGGCGGAAGCATGTGCAGCTTGACTTTGCTGCGTCGCCAGAGACATCCCTTCATGTTCTTGACGGCCAGCGTTACCCCGGTGTGCATGTGCATCTTCATGACCGGGATTGAAACGACGAAATCGAATTCCAGCACCTCAGGGCAAACGCGCAGAGAGTGGAGCACGCGACCGTCTGGTACGGCCACCTCGACGAAACGTCGACGATCCATGTCGATCAGCGGGCAGTCGCGCTGGGCGGCAACGGACGTGATCCCTGCGGTTTCAAATGCCTCTTGAACCTGGACGCCGATGATTGGGCTTTCGCCGATAGCTACGTCCGCTCCCGCCTCGCGAAAGACATCGATAGCGGCGGCGACCACTTCCGGATGGGTCGTGACACCGGAACCCGGCGCCGCCACGCGCCCGGCGTTAGGCTTCAGCAGCACTCGTTTTCCCCGAATCATCGACAGATCCACGGGTTCCAATGCCCCACGGGTATTGGCGTAGGCCCCGTTACCTTGTGCAACAGACACGGTTGGGAGCGATGAATCTTGCGGATGCAGACTTTCGACGACCATTGCGCTTCACCGGCGGAAGATTCGCAGTGCTGCCTGCAGGGCTTCGCCCAGCTTTTCTACTTCTTCAAGTGTATTGTAAAAGTAGAAGCTTGCGCGTGCGCTAGCCGACACGCCCATGCGGGCATGCAGCGGCATTGCGCAGTGATGCCCGGCTCGAACGGCCACGCCCTGTTCGTCCAAAACCATGGCGAGGTCGTTGGCCTGAACGCCTTCGACTACAAAGCTGACGATACCAGCTTTCTCACTAGGCGACGGACCTAAGAGGCGCACCTCATCCGATTGCTGAAGAACTTGGTGGGCCTTGCGGGTCAGTTCGTGTTCGTGTTGGTGCACGGCCTCCAAGCCGACTTTCTCCAAATACTGCACTGCCGCCGCCATGCCTAACGCCGGAACGATGGGCGGTGTGCCGGCTTCGAACTTGGCAGGCAGGTCCGCCGGTTTGAAGCCGTCCAGGTCCGCGCTATGGATCATGCTACCGCCGCCCAAGAACGGCGGCATGGCCTCCAACAGCGACTCGCGGCCGTACAAGGCCCCGATGCCCGATGGCCCCAGCATCTTGTGGCCGCTGAACGCCAGGAAATCGGCATCGAGCTTCTGGACGTCAGTCACACTGTGCGGCACGCTCTGCGCGGCATCAACCAGCACCAATGCACCAGCATCGTGAGCGCGGCGGATGATCGTCTCCAGCGGATTGATCGTGCCAAGCACATTGGAAACGGCTACGACGGATACCAGCTTCGTACGTTCGGAAAAGAGGTCGTCCAATGCGTCTAGGACGAGCAGTCCGTCGTCGGTAAGCGGCACGAATTTGATGGTGCAACCGGTCCGCTGCGCCAACTGATGCCAAGGGATGAGGTTCGAGTGGTGCTCCATTTCCGTCAGCAGGATTTCGTCACCCTGGCCGACGTTTGCATCGCCCCAGCTTCGAGCCACAAGATTGATCGACGCCGTCGTACCCGAGGTGAAAATGATCTCGTGAGACCGGCGGGCGTTAATGAAACACTGGATGCTCTCTCGAGCGTTTTCGTACAGGTCGGTGCTCAGCTCGCTCAGCCAATGAATGCCGCGGTGGACGTTGGCGTACTGTTCTTCGTACGCAGTCGTCATCACGTCGATCACCGACCGTGGACGCTGGGTCGTGGCCGCGTTGTCCAGGTACACCAGCGGTTTGTCGCCGTGGATCTTGGTAGACAGGATCGGGAAATCGGATCGCAGGGACTGTACGTCCAGTGTAGAAGTTTCGATCAGTGTCATCGGTTTTTCAATGCACAATCAGTCTGGAAACGTGCCGAACGTTCGGGCGGGCACTAAAGTCTACGTGGCCGGCGTGTCGGCGACAAGAACTAGCGATGGCAGGCTCCGTTCCCCCGCTCAGAGGCTCCGTCTCTTGACATCTGTCAGTCATTGCGGCCATAGTGGGGGACTTGCCGTCCGCATGATTCAAGAACTGCAGGCAAATCAAACACCTAACGTCCGTTCCATCATCGAAAGCACGAATCATGAGACTTCTTGCTCTATTGGTCTGTCTGCCGCTCAGCGCGATGGTTACCGGCTGTAACTCTGGTTCTGGCACAACCGGATCGCCCCAAGGCTATCCGCGTAAGACGGTCACCATCATTTGTCCTTGGGCTCCTGGGGGCGGGACGGACCGAGTGGCTCGTTTTTGGGCCGACTCATTGCAGCGAGAGTTTAGCCAGCCGTTCGTCGTCGTGAACCGAACGGGCGGCAGCGGCGCCGTCGGACACTCGGCCGGCGCGTACGCGGCGCCCGATGGCTACACGATCACCTTGATCACCTTCGAACTTTGCACGATGCACCGCATGAATATCTCGGACCTGACGCACGAAGACTACGCGTGCATCATGCAAATGAACGCAGACGCGGCGGCCATCATCGTACAAGACGACGCGCCGTGGAAAACGCTGGGCGAGTTCCTCGATCACATCCGCAAGAATCCCGGCAAAGTGAAGATGTCGGGAACGGCGACGGGCGGCGCATGGGACTTGGCTCGCGCGGGCATGTTCAATGCTGCGGATGTACCGATCGAATCGGTAGTGTGGGTGCCGACCAAGGGCTCGGCGCCCTCCTTGGTCGCGTTACTGGGCGGTCACATCGACTCGGTGTGTTGCAGCGTTCCCGAGGCCGTCACGCAAGTAGAAGCGGGCCAGCTTCGTATGCTGGCGGTGATGGCCGAGGAGCGTCATCCGGACTTTCCCGATGTCCCGACGGTGAAGGAGTCCGGCGTCGACTGGAACGCCGTGGCGTGGCGAGGGCTTGCACTGCCGAAGGGGACGCCACCGGAGATCGTGGACACGCTGTACGAGAAGTGCAAGAGCAACGCCGAATCGGATGCTTACAAAGAGTTCATGCGGAAAAACGGATTCGCCATCAAGATCCGCGGCAAGGACGAATTCACGCAATTCCTCGCCGAGCAGGACGCCCAGTGGAAGGTTGTGATCGAAGCGGCGAAGTACGCGAAGTAAAATCAATACGGGGCTTGCCCGGACGTTTCACTGTCTGCCTCATGAACGATCGCCTCCACACCAAGCCGGCCGGATTATCCCTTGGCCTGTCGCTCGTGATTTTCGGCACGCTCGCTCTGCTGTTCTCGCGCGACATTGGCGAGACCGGTGTAGGAAGCGCGAATGACCCTGGTCCCCGACTGTTCCCTGTGGCTCTATCGGCATTCTTGACACTCTGGGGGGTGATCGAGACAGGCCGCTGGGTCGCTAACAGAGTCCGGTCTTCGCGAGCGACTTCACCGTCGGCCGTCACCCCCACCGCGGTTCCGGCCGCAGCCCTGAATCGCTGGAACGTCTTGCTGATGATCGCCGCATTGTGTGTGTATATTCCGGCAATCAACTGGTTGGGATTCTCCCTTTGCACGTTCGTTCTGGCCACGGGATTGACCGTTTGCTTGGGCAGCCGTTGGTGGCTGGCACCGATCGTCGCCGTCGTGATGGTCACCGTTGTGCAACTGTTATTCGTCGGAATGTTCAAAGTGCAACTGCCCGCCGGTGAATTGGGGCTGCCGTTTTGATCCTGGAACTGCTGAAACCTAACGTGCTGACGCCCTGGCTGCTGGGCATGGTCTTCGGCATCTTCGTCGGAGCCACGCCCGGCTTGACAGCCACGATGGCGGTGGCGCTGATCGTGCCGATCAGCTTCCACATGGATCCTACTGCCGGCTTGGCAATGATCATCGGTGTCAGTTTCACGGCGATCTTCGCAGGCGATATACCGGCGACGTATCTTCGTATTCCGGGAACACCGGCGTCGGCCGCCGCGACGCTGGACGGTCATCAGATGGCGAAACGAGGTGACGGTGCGCTGGCTTTGACGTTGGACCTGTTTTGTTCGGCGATCGGCGGGCTGATCGGCGTAACGTTACTTATTCTCGTTGCGCCACAACTGGCGAGATTCGCGCTGCAATTCAGCTTTTACGAGATTTTCTGGCTGGCCGTGTTTGGCTTGAGCCTGAGCGCACTGGTCAGCACCGGCAGCACGAGCAAGGGATGGATGTCGGCCTGCTTGGGTGTGTTGCTATCGACCGTGGGCATGGACATCGTCAGCGGAATACCACGCTACACGTTTCGCCACGCAGGGATGCTGCAGGGGCTTGAAGGCGTCGAAACGATGGGTTGGCTCACGGACGGGATTCGCAGTCTGAGCATTGATTTGATGAGCGGCTTGAACTTCATTCCCGTGATGATCGGCTTGTTTGGCCTGTCCGAGGTATTTCGCAATTTGGCTCGCCGCCAGTCAGACAACACCGAAGGCATTGCCGCACGTGAACGTTTGCCCCTGGGCCGGTCGTTGCTAGAGATCGTCAGACATTGGCGTACTGTGATCCAATCCGCCGTGGCCGGTACGGTGATCGGTGCTTTGCCTGGGGCCGGTGCCGACATCGCGGCTTGGGGGGCCTATGGGATTGCGCAGAAGACGTCGAAAAACGGCGATCGTTTCGGGACCGGCATTATCGAAGGCGTGGTGGCTCCGACCAGCGCGAACAATGCAGCGATTGCTGGCGCTTGGATTCCGGCGCTTGTTTTCGGCGTTCCGGGCGACGCAGTAACGGCCATCGTCTTGGGCGCGCTGATGATGTACGAAATCAGGCCGGGGCCGCAGATTTTCCAGGAAAGCGGCGATCAAGTCCGGGCCATCTTTGCGGTGGCCCTGATCACGCAATTCTTGCTGATCGTCGCGGGCTTGGCAGGCATAAAAGCGTTCGGCTGGATCTTGCGTTTGCCGCGAGGCATTGTGATGACGGCTGTTGTCGTATTCTCGGTCGTGGGCGCTTATTCGCTGCGCAACAGCATGTTTGACGTCTACGTCATGTTGACCTTTGGGATGGTCGGGTACTTCCTGGAGTCGCACCGAGTACCGCTGGCACCGATGATCCTGGGGCTGATTCTCGGACCGATGGTGGAAGAGAAGCTCCGCGTAGGCTTGATCAACAGTGACGGCAGTTTCGCACCGTTTTTCACTCGTCCGATTTGTGCGGTGCTGGTGACGCTGTTGGTGGTCACGTTCATCGCGCTGCCGCTCGCACGATGGATGCGCCGGCGACGTGGGGCGGGCGTGGTGCCAAGAGGTAAGTAACGTTGCGAGAGAGGTGCGTCGTCCTGGGGCGTCTTCGAGCGAGTGTAGGGTGGGCCGAAGCGGACGAACTAGTTTCGCTTCGCGCGCCGAGAAGACTCGGCAAGGGCTCGAGCGCTGGCCGAGTCGATCACCGAGCGGCGGCCCACCAGAATGTGCTCCTGACCGCCATTCCGGCCGCATGATGCCCAACGCCCCTTCTGTTGCCGGCGGTGCACAACTCGCAATGCGGGACATGGGAATGGAAAGCGTATTTCGGTGGGCCGCCGCTCGTTGTCTCACGATTCGACGTGTTTCGCCCCTGGCCCAGCGTTCTTCCGACCACAGCCGATCGCCGCTGGTCGCTTCGGCCCACCCTACACCTGAGATGCGAATGTCCGCCGGATTACAGCACGCCGTAAGCGGTTAGCGTCTTGCGCAGTTTCGCTTCGCCTGCTTCATCCAGTGGCGTCATGGGCAGTCGCAGTTCGCCGGTGTCGCGCCCCAGCATTTTCATGGCCGCTTTGATTGGAATAGGATTCGTAGCCAGCCCGAGCATGTCGCGGCATAGCGGGAACAGTTTGTGGTGCATTTCGCGAGCTTTCTCGCAGTCACCGGACAGCGAGGCACGGACCATGGTGATCATGTCCTGCGGGACGACGTTTCCGGCCACGGAAACCACTCCCTCGCCGCCGATTGACATCAGCGGAACCGTGAGGCTGTCGTCGCCGCTCAACACTGTCAGGTCGCTCCCGGCCAGGATCTGCGATGCCTGATCGAGCGAACCGGTGGCCTCCTTGACCATAACGACGTTGTCCAATTCGCCCAATCGACAGATCGTATCGGGTTCGATGTTCTTGCCCGTGCGGCCAGGAATATTGTAGACGCACAGCGGAATATCGACCGTTTCCGCGATCGTCTTGTAGTGCTGGTAAAAGCCCTCTTGCGTTGGCTTGTTGTAGTAAGGTGCCACCAGCAGCGCCGCATCCGCGCCTTCTTTCGCGGCCCAACTGGTCAGTCGGATCGCCTCGGCCGTGCTGTTCGATCCGGTGCCACCCATCACTTTGACTCGCCCGGCTGCCGCTTGCACGACCTCGGAAATCACGCGTTCGTTCTCTTCGTGAGAAAGCGTTGGTGATTCGCCCGTGGTGCCGACTGGGCAAACGCAATTCGTGCCGGCGTCGATCTGGAATTCGACTTGCGAGCGAAGTGTACTGAAATCGACCTCGCCGTCGCGAAACGGAGTGATCAACGCAACAGACAGGCCAGCGAAATCGGAGCCTTTTCTTGGCATGGCACACGCTCGGAGCTAGAGGGACAAGGGATTGCCGGTACGGTTCGTCATCATGATAAGGTCAACAGCGGCAGGTGTGAAGGGTGAGGCGTCGGTAGTTCAATCTTCCACAAGCTCCTTCATCTCACGTACGGCTCGTTCCATTCCAACCATGACGGCCCGCGATATGATGCTGTGACCGATGTTCAACTCGTGCATGCCTTCGATCTGAACCACCGGCCTGACGTTGCGATACGTGAGCCCGTGTCCGGCATGGAGCGCCATACCCAACTCGCGCACGCGCTGGCCGGCAAGAATGAGTGATTCCAGCTCTTCCTTCTGTTTCGCGCCTTTGGCCAAGGCGTATTGGCCCGTGTGTAGCTCGACCGCGCGTGCGCCGAGTTCCGCGCCTGCTTCGATCTGCGCGATGTCGGGGTCGAGGAACAGACTGACGTAAATTCCCGCGTCGGTCAATTGCTGCACAGCTCGACCGACGGCTTCGCGATTCGAAACGACATCCAGGCCGCCTTCGGTCGTGACCTCTTCTCGCTTCTCAGGTACCAACGTTGCCTGCTCGGGGCCGACCTCGCAGGCGATATCCAGGACCTGTTGATCGCACGCCAGCTCCAGATTCAGCTTGACCGTCACTGTCTCCCGCAGCAAACGCAGGTCGCGATCCTGGATGTGACGTCGATCCTCGCGCAAATGCACGGTGATGCCGTCCGCACCGCCGAGTTCAGCCAACGCGGCTGCCCAAACGGGATCCGGCTCGTAGGTCTGTCTTGCCTGACGCACGGTGGCCACATGGTCGATGTTTACACCTAACTCGGCCATTAGCGTAGTTCCTCACGGATGGTGTGGATGGGGTTCGATTTGTTAATCGGACACCGCCGCTTTGCTGTCCCACACTAGCCCGAAGCGCCAGCGAGGGAATACGTTGCGGCAAATCCCTCGCTGGCGCGTCGGGCTGGTGAATTCGCAGACTTCGCACGAATCCGGCGCTGTCCAACCAGAATGCAATGCCTGTTTCAAATTGGGGCTCTTGCCCGTCGACAGCTTTGACAGATCATAGCAGAATGGGCTGTCGCTTGCGACGGTCGGTCGTAGCTCACAACTGGATCCGGCAGTCATAACGCGATTGAGGCTCGACAAGAAACGCACAACGGCGGAGTGTCTCGCGACACTCCGCCGTTTGCCCTACCAATCGCTCCCGACTCTACAGTATCAAGGGACCAGGAGTATGAGTCCGGTGATGGCACCTGCCTGCACCAGACCGCCTCGAACGCTGAGCGGCGCCGGAGGCAGCAACCACGGAGCACAGCTTCCCGGACGATAATAACCCAGCGCGTATTGGCATTCGTTGGGCGGGTTCATTCCCATCTTGTATGGCATCACGGCGACATTCAGGAAGAAATGAGCGCTGGACAAGACCGGCTGGAAAATGGGGCCCGTCGTATGTCCGTATCGCTCCAACTGAACTTCCTCGAAGAGCAATGGCTTGTGACACAGAGCCGATGCTTTCCAGGCGAAGGTGACCGGCTCCCACTGTCGATAGGCGAATTGGTCGTCGCCCAGCGTACACTCCGTGGGAACGCCCCACCATGCGGCGAGAAAGCACAGATCGTCGTCGCTCAACTCGCCTAATCGGATTTCGGACACATTGCCGTCAGTTTCCGTGACTACCGCTCGACGGCTGCGCAGATCGGTCAATCGTCCGTTCGCGATGATCTCGCCTGCTCGATTTCGCCACTTTCGTGCAGGCATCAAGCGGAGTTGAGTGTCACGTGCCTCCCGCTCCTCGTGAATGGACTCGGCATTGGGCTTGAAGGATGCCGTGATGTCCAGTGAGATGTTCTTGATGGAATTCTGCCGCAAGGCAAGGCGTGCCGTTTTGCACTTCTGCTCTTCTTCACAGCAATCCCGTTCGTTGTATATTCTTAGGGGATTCTCTGGCGTTTCAGTGTCTTCCACTGCTGAAGATTCGGGATACTCGGATTCACGGGGCAGCTCCAGCGGTGGCGACGGCGGTTCGGGTTCCGCCGGTTCGACCTGATTCGGAGGCGTTGGGACCTCAAACGGCAGACCGCGAGGTGGTTCCGCAGGCTCGCTCGGTTCTGCCGAAGGTTCGGTGGACTCCACCGGGGCTGGTTCGGCAGGCGACTCCATTTGCCCGGACGGGAGCCCCGATGGCACCTCCGGAACATCCGTCGGTGGCTGAAGAGAGTCGATGGTCGGTTCGAACGCCGAATCGCGTTGGGGCTTTGGTTCCTCGTACGCGGGTAGCTTCATTTGCGGGTCGGCATTCTGAGCGAGCTTGTCGCCGAACGGATCGTTGAAAGGACTGGCGGCCTCCTCGTGCGAGACGGGACGGACGGGAGTCCCAGATTCGGCGTCTTGGAAGGCGTTGTCCGGTTTGCGGCTTCGCCACCGCAAGACGACGCTCGAATCGGTGGGTTGGATTACCGCCGTGTCGCTTCCCCACCCCGCTTGGACAAAACGCAAGGTGCTGGCCTTTTCGGCGGTCTCATGGGGTGACGCGGCAACGGGCTTCGGTGGTCGCGTGGGTGACCAGATGGGCCGGGCGTCGCTCGCGGCCGTAAACTCTTGCGGTGGGCTCGCTTCTTCGCCGTGAGCCCGCATCGTTGCGAACGACGCGACCATTGCCACAAATGAAACGACTGCAAGAGATAATCCGGATAGGACCCAGCAGCGGCGGCTATCACGCTCCGTCGCCCTCCGAGTCGGATTCGACACTGTAGTTTGGTGACTCGTGCGTAATCGCGATATCATGGGGGTGGCTCTCCCTAACCGATGCCGGCGAAACCTGAATGAACTGAGTTTTCGTCCGCAACTCCTCAATGGTCCGCGTGCCGCAATAACCCATTCCGGCTCGCAACCCCCCCACCAATTGATAAACGAAGTCGCTTAAAGGACCTTTGAAAGGCACACGCCCTTCCACGCCTTCAGGCACCAGCTTGCCGGTTCCCGTATCGCCGGGTTGGCGATACCGCTCGCTGGAGCCCTTCATCATGGCTCCCAAAGATCCCATACCGCGGTACACCTTGAATGTTCGACCTTGGTACAGGATCGTCCTGCCCGGGCTTTCGGCCAGTCCCGCGAGTAAGCCGCCGAGCATTACCGAGTGGGCACCGGCGGCGATCGCTTTGGTCACGTCGCCCGAGTAGCGGATGCCACCGTCGGCAATGACGGGGACTCCGCTGTCTTTGGCTGCTTGTGAAACTTCGTAAACTGCCGTGATCTGGGGTACTCCGACACCCGAGACCACGCGGGTCGTGCAAATCGAACCTGGGCCGATTCCCACCTTGACTGCGTCGGCACCAGCATCGATCAGATCCTTGCATCCCTCCTTAGTCGCGATGTTCCCAGCGACAACGTCGATGTCCCATCGCTTCTTGACTTCCCTAACCGTCTCAATCACGTTGGCCGAATGGCCGTGGGCACTATCGACGATCAGAACGTCAACATCTTTGCTAATAAGGCTTTCTGCTCGTTCGTAATCGTGGACACCGATGGCAGCTCCTACGCGAAGGCGGCCCTGGCGGTCCTTCAACGCGTGCGGGAACCGCGTCATCATGTCGATGTCTTTGATCGTGATCAGTCCTGTCAGTGTGTAATCTTCGTCAACCAGTAAAAGTTTCTCCACCTTTTTAGCCGTTAAAATTTTCTCAGCTTGCGCAAGCGTTACTTCCCCCGTAGCCGTTACAAGGTTTTCTTTCGTCATAACTTCCGATACGGGCACGTCGCTTTTCTCCAAAAAACGGAGATCGCGGCGAGTGAGAATGCCAGCAAGACGCCCATCTGGGTGGGTTATTGGGACGCCAGAGACGTTGTGCTGGTCCATCATCCGGCGAGCATCTGGGACCGAAGCGTCCGGCGTCAGGGTGACCGGATCGTAAATGATTCCGTTCGCACTGCGTTTGACCTTATTCACCTCCTCTGTTTGGTGGGCAGTCGACATGTTCTTGTGAATGACCCCCAGTCCGCCTTCCTTGGCCAAGGCGATGGCCAACTCGCTTTCTGTGACCGTATCCATCGAGGAACTGATCAGTGGGATGTTTAGCGGAATGCGCCGCGTCAAGCTGGTTCGTACGTCTACGTCGGCCGGAACCACTTCGCTGTAACGAGGCTCAAGCAGCACGTCATCAAATGTGATTGCCAAGTGGCGGATTTTCTCGTCCATGGTAACTCGCTGTGGGCTTGAGTGAACAAAGGCAAAAGCGGTGAATCACGCATTATGCCGCCGTCATATCAGATTGACAACTTGCCCACGCGAATCTGCAGTTGCCTGCGATCTGCCTATCGTCCGCGGCCTGCTATCTACTCGTTTTTCCCCTATTTCAGTGCCTCAATCTCCATCGGAACGAATATCGCCTTCACAAAACCTTCCAGTTTTTCCATTCTCCGCAGACTAAGCTGATTGACAATTCGGCAAATCCTGCTTAAAAGTCATTACTAGAGTCACCTTGCATTTCGCTTGGTAACCGAATACCTGCGTCGTGGTGGATCGCGGTCCGCGGTCTCGTTCAAGAAGAATTCGTAACTTTGGGAGGTACACATGATGAACCGCCGCCAACTGATTTGGCTCTCTTTCGGCCTGGTAGTGCTGCTGGCGACAAATTACGCGATGGCAGGCTGCCCCTCCTGTGGTACGCCTTGCGCCCATGTGGGCGGTTGTGGAGAGGTGCAGTACGTCGAGCAAACCATCTGCGAACCTCAATGGGTCACGGAGACACGGAAAGTGACGGTTTGTGAGTACAGGCAGGAGCAAAAACAATGTACGCGCACCGTGTACAAATGCGTGCCGGAAACCCAACAGGTCGAGCGCAAATGTACTGTGATGGTTCCGGAGACGCGCGTTCGCAAAGTGCCTTACACCGTATGCAAGCCGGTCATCAAGGAAGTGCCGCGGCAGTACACGGTCTGCGTGCCGGAGTGGAAGGAAGTCGAGAAGCAGTACACCGTCATGGTGCCGCAACAGGAAACGCGAAAAGGCGTGCGACAGGTCTGCCGAATGGTCGAAGAGCAAGTGACCGACACGGTCTGCGTAGACCGGGG
>JADHUC010000289.1 GCA_016784735.1 Pirellulaceae bacterium
TTGATCCGTTCGTTTTCTTCCGCCTGCCGCGACGGATTGTCGTCCTGTCCCAACATCTTCACGTATCCGCCCAAAGGCAAGATTCCGACGCCATACTCGGTCTCGCCCCAGCGGAATTTGCACAACGTCGTCGGCAGCGCGACGGGGCCTATCTTTATGGGGATGTCGAAACCGATGTAGAACTTCTCGCACTTCACGCCGCACGCCTTGGCAGCCACGAAATGGCCAAGTTCGTGGACGAAGATCACCAGGCCCAAGCCCACGGCGACCGAAAAGATCATCCACAGCGTCGACAGCACACCGCTCATGTCAGCAATCAAGCACCAATCCACCGTTGCATCTCCTGCCTGGCCCAAGCGTCAAACTCGAACAATTGTTCGAGCGTAGGGCTAGGATCAAAATCGTGATTGTCCAATACCGCCCGGCAAGCCGGCACGATATCTATGAATCGTAGCTGCCCATCCAGGAATCTGGCAACCGCCGTTTCATTGGCGGCGTTCAAAACGGCACCCGCCGTGCCACCGCGCCGCGCCACTTCGTGTCCCAGGGCAATCGCCGGGAACCTCTCCTGATCGGGGGGCGAGAAGTCCAGCGACAGCGTCTCCGCCAAGTCCAGTCTTGCCGCGGGACAGTCCCACCGTTCTGGGTAGCTCATTGCGTACTGAATAGGTAGTTTCATGTCGGGTGGGCTCAATTGAGCCAATACCGATCCATCTTTGAATTCTACCAACGAGTGAACCACCGACTGGGGGTGTATGACCACGTCGATCCGGTCTGGCGGAACGTCAAACAGCCAGCGAGCCTCGATAATCTCCAGTGCCTTGTTCATCATCGTGGCCGAATCCACGGTGATCTTCGGGCCCATGTCCCATGTAGGATGGGCCAGCGCTTCGGTGACCGTAACGTTTTCCAACTGCTCGCGAGTAGCCCCGCGAAACGGGCCGCCGCTGGCCGTCAGCACGATGCGGTTCAGGTCCTCGCGCCGACCGGCCTGCAGGGCCTGAAACACGGCGCTGTGTTCGCTGTCCACGGGCAGGATCGTCGCCCCGCATTCGGCTGCTTTGTGCATGACCAGCGGCCCGGCCATTACCAGGGTTTCCTTGTTGGCCAAGGCCACGGTTTTTCCTTTTTCGATGGCCGCCCAAGTCCCGCGAAGACCAGCACTGCCGACGATCGAAGCCACGACGATGTCTACGTCGTCATGGGACGCCACCGACTCGATCGCCGAAGGGCCCACCAGCAATTCTGTTTCCGCAGGCAACCCGTTCCAGTCAAACCGGTTAGCGCATGGCTCGTCCGTGGCCACCACCCAGCGCGGACGTACCGCCTGAGCTTGCTGCAGAAGCCTATTGCAGCTACGGTTAGCCGTCAGACCCAATACGCTGAGTCGACCGCCGGAAGCCGCCGCCACCTCCAACGTGCTACGACCGATGCTACCGGTCGATCCTAGTATTACGATGTTACGGACAGGGCGACTCATACGGTAAGATGCAGGTTGGGAAGATGGGGAGGAACCGTGCTTCCCATCGTCATAAATATAATCTATGTATAGACTTCTGGTGAGCACCGCATTCTAGACGTGTGTCACGAAGCGGACAACCCTGATTGACGACCGTTCGGAATTGAGATTGTGCTACATTGGAGAAGTAGATTCGTCCCGCAACGCCGAGAACTGAAGCTGTAGAGCCCTGAGTTCACTGAGGAAACGCGAAATGGAAAAGGATAACGGCTCCCAGAAGAAAGACGCCGAGTCAAAGGGGCCTTCGAGCAGCCAGAACATCATCTGGTATCTGATCCTGGCCGGTGCCGGTGCGGCGGTTGCGGCGATGCTGCTCGTGAATAGCGCCGTCCACGAGATGTCGCAGTACGACTTTATGCGATTGGTCGAGGTGAGCAAACGGGACGATACTGGTCAGTTAGTCAGCGGCGACGGTTCGATCATCGTCGAGCGGCCCCCGAAGGACGGCAAGGTCAAGAAAGAGCGATACAGCAATCTGCGCGACATACAAAACGGCCATCAGACCCTTCACGGCACGGTGGATATCGAACAGATCCAACCACAGACTCCCGACAGCAAGCCGCGGCTGGACGTGAGATTCCGCACCTACAAACCCCTCTCCGGCGAAGCGGAAAACGAACTGCTGAAGAAACTCCAGGATTACGGAATCGGCTTCAGCAACGAACCGGCTCCGAGCATTTGGCGGTCCTATGCGCCCATGCTGATCATTTCGGCGCTGTTCATCGTGCTGTTCATTTTCATGATGCGGCGGCTCAGCGGTGCCGGGTCACCCATGTCGTTCGGCCGCAGCCGGGGGCGTCTGTACGCGCAAGAGGACATCGGTGTTACGTTCGACGACGTGGCCGGTGTCGAAGAGGCGGTAGAAGAGGTGCGCGAGGTGGTCGACTTCTTGCGATCACCGGACAAATACCAACGCTTGGGCGGTCGGATTCCCAAGGGCGTTTTGCTGGTCGGTCCGCCAGGCACCGGGAAAACGCTGCTGGCCAAGGCCATCGCGGGCGAAGCGAGCGTGCCGTTTTACAGCTTGTCGGGAAGCGATTTTGTCGAGATGTTCGTGGGCGTCGGAGCGGCGCGTGTGCGAGACATGTTCCAGCAGGCCGTGGCCAAGGCGCCGTGCATCATTTTCATCGACGAGCTGGACGCGCTGGGCAAGACGCGCGGGGCCAGCGTGGTTGGCGGTCACGACGAACGCGAGCAGACGCTGAACGCCTTGCTGGTGGAAATGGACGGTTTCGAATCGAACAGTAGCGTGATCGTGGTCGCGGCCACGAACCGGCCCGAAACGCTGGATCAGGCATTGCTGCGAGCCGGGCGTTTCGACCGTCAAATACTAGTAGACCGTCCGGACATCAAAGGCCGGGAGGACATCCTGAAGGTCCACGTCAAGACCGTCAAATTGGACGAATCGGTTGAACTGAAGCAGGTCGCTTCGATCACTCCAGGGTTTGTCGGAGCGGATTTGGCCAATCTGGTGAACGAAGCCGCACTGCTTGCGGCCCGCGAAGAGAAATCGTCGGTGGGCATCGCCGAGTTCAATGAGGGGGTGGAACGTGTGACGGCCGGTTTGGAGAAGAAACAGCGCGTGATGAGCGACGACGAGAAGCAGCGAGTTGCCTATCACGAATCCGCTCACGCTTTGGTCGCCTACAGCCTGCCCAATACGGATCCGGTGCATAAAGTCTCCATTATTCCTCGCGGCATCGCGGCGTTGGGCTACACCATGCAGCGTCCGGAAGGCGACCGCTACCTGATGACGAAATCTGAATTGGAGAGCCGCATTCAAGTGCTGTTGGCCGGTACGATTGCCGAAGAGATGGTCTACGAAGACATCTCGACGGGCGCGCAGAACGATTTGGAGCGGGCCACCGATATTGCCCGCAGCATGGTGATGGATTTCGGCATGAGCGGTCTGGGCCGCGTGAACTACCGCGAATCGGCCGGGCCAGCCTTCCTGGCCGCCGCGGGCATCGACGAGCGTATGCGCACGCACAGCGAGAAAACGGCCCGGGAGATCGACGAAGAAGTGCGGCGCATCATCGAAGAGTCGATCGAAAAGACCAGGCAGGTATTAGACGCACGACGCAAAGCGCTGGAAGCCATGACTCGCCGATTGATAGAAGTGGAGTCGATCAACGCCGAAGAACTGAAGGAGATTGTGGAAGAGAACTCACCGGGTCCACTCATCGTTCCCGGCACGGGCGACACCCCGTCATCGCGCGCCACGGAAAAGGCACCGTCAGAATCTCGCGACGGTTCTCAGGCCGAACAAAGCGGGTGAGGGCGTGGGAAGGGTGTCAGGTGTCGGGTGTCAGGTGTCAGGTGTCGGGTGAAGACGAGGCTGGGGGAGCCTTTGGTCCAAAACTCGTCACTCGCATCCCGCATCCCGTATCCCGACACCTCTCCCCCTCTCCCCCTTCATCACAGATACACACGCCGGTTGTAGACGTACCATTCGAAGACGAGCACGAGCAATCCGACGATCAACAGCCATTTCCACCCTTCCCAACGGGCCGGCTCCAAGCCGCTTTGGCCTTTCACCTCCTCATGACCCAACTCGATCGTCTTGCGCGGCAAAAGGTTGCTCTCGCGGCTATCGAACAGGTTCACTGCGAACTGTTGAGCCGCATCCTTCCCCCCGCCTTCGAAAACATCGTAGACACCCAACAGATCGGTGTTGCTGTAGACGAACGTGTTTTGGCCTTCTCGGAGGATTTCCGAGCGTCTCTTATTGGGTGCTTCGATCGTCATGCGATCGGCCGGCGACTGGGTCCTTAGAACCATCGGGTTGCCCGGTTTGACCGAAGGCGTCGTGGTCGAGCCAGAAACGCCACCCAAGTAGCGGACCACATTCATGATGAAAACCGGAAAACTGCGGCGTTTGGGCCAGTCGGTCTTGGGTTCCGGCGATCCATTCTCGTCGTCGTCGATAATCGCGAAGCCCAACACGGCGTCTTCGTAGCCTTCGCGCGGTCCGATGGTGAACAACGTTCCGACGTCGGAATCGATCAGCACCGTGCCGCCGGGCGGCGCCTTGACAGGACGGCCTTCGAGAATGGCTACGTTGCCCATCTCGACGTACTGCGTCAACGGGTGAACGCGATCCGTGTCGATCACGATCGGCAGATTCTCTTTTTCGCCTTGCGTCCAGCCGTCCACGGGCGGCAATCGCCCTATGAACAGCGTGTTTGCTTGCGGCATCTTCTTGGGCACGCATCGATCGTAGATGATCAGATCGTAATAGCCGGCAGCAGCCAGATCCTGATGATCTTTCTTCTCCAGTTCGGCCGTACCGGCGACTACTACGGCGGCCAGTTCGAGAATCTCGTCGGTCTCCAACGCCCATTCGAGAGTTTGGTTCTCGGGCGTCACAAGCAAAACGCGTGCGCGGCGAGCCCTATTGATGGCCGTGTGAGCCGTGTTGTCCAAGGTCAGTGCGTCCTTGTGTTCAAGTTCCAGCTTTAGGACGCCCTGTTCGACATCTTCCAGTTGGAACTCGACTCCGGCTTCTTCGCCGGCAGCAACCGTCACGCCGTAGGTGTCGGCCAGTTGATCGTTCATGTACAGCGAAGCGGTTAGGGTCGCTTCTTCGGTGCCGCTGTTCTCCAAACGAGCGAATGCCTGAAGTTGATCCGGCTTTTCCGGATTGCGTTCCGCCGTAAAGGCCACGATGGCGATGTTCTCAGGCGACTCGGTGCCGATCCGCATGTATTTTGGTTCCAAGTTTCCCAGCGAAAACTCGGGGACGTTGGCAAAACCGCCATCGGTTAGCAGATACAACGTCGCGGGAAGCGGATCGGCCACTTGGACGTCGTTGGTGCCTGCTTCGCTGGTGCGTCCCGGGTTTGCCAAGCCAGCCGCGGCGCGCAGGGCTTCGCGAAGGTCGCTGGTGCGATTGGTCGGCTTGATCTGGTTTACGTACTGGCGAAGCAGCGAGCGACTGCTCGTGAACGACTGAACGCCGCCGACCGTGTCGGAAAAGCTGATGACCATCGCCACGTCGTCCGGCTCCATGCGATCGATCATATTCAGGACTTGTTTTTTGGCGTCATCCAATCTTGTCGGCTCGACGTCGGTGGCACTCATGCTGGCCGAAGTGTCAATCAGAAAGATGAAGCGATCGCCCGTCAACTTCGCTCCTTGCCATCCGGGTCGGAAGCATGCGAGTATTAGCAGAAGCAGCAACAGAAGCTGCAGAAACAACAACAGGCTCTGACGTAGTCGCTGCCAGATCGAGTTGACGTGCAGATCCTCGATCGTCCGGCTCCATAGATATGTGCTTGGAACCTCCAGCGGCTGTCGTTTCAGCTTGAGGAAGTATAGCGCAATGATCGCCGGCGGCACCAAGCCGATGATTACCCATTGCCATGGCGCGAGAGCATTGATGATACTCATGGGACTGCCGATAAAAGAGACTGCAACCCGGGCCTCGCCGCACTACCCTAACGATTCTACCCAGCGCCAACCGGATTTGGCAACTCAATGTACGATGGCCCTCCGAGGCCGTCGGCCCGATAAGCCGTTGTTCGACGGCCTCGGAGGGCCATCGTACAGAGTCCTTAGCATGAAAAGTACAAGAGCCTGGGGGCGATTTCGTAGCTAGCGCAAGAAATTCGGCACCTTTGGAGCTTTTGGCACGAACTTCTTGTACCACGGAGGCTTGACCTGCTGGTCCGTGCTTGGCGCGTCGGTCGGTGGCGGCGAGGGCTGCTCGCGCACGGGGCGATCGGCCAATTGTGGCACCTGCAACAGGACGTGGCGTCGTAGGAACTCGGCCCAGTAGCTATGAACGAAGCGTTCGCACTTGATCAATTCGCCTTTGCCCAACTGATAATTGGCCAAGCCGCTTCGTTTGATCAACTGGTTGATCTCGGTCTTGTCGAACCACAAGTCAAACACCTGAATGTCGTCGACCCAGACTTCACCCTTGCCCATCAGGTCGACGGCGACGCGCAAATCGGTCAAGCCGCTGGAGGGAAGATTGTCGACACGTACCAGATAAGGCGACCATTTGGCGTTGAGCGCGGGCACAGGCGGACCGGCTTGCCCATTATTTGCACCGACTCGGGCAGGACGATAATAGGGTTGTCCGTTCAGACGTCCTTCGACGGCCAACTGCAGCGGGGGTTGTTGTGCAGGATTGTTGATTCGCAGCCACACCCAGACGGATAGTCGGCCGGTTTTCGGCGCTGGGAACGGATTGCTTCGCACCCAGGCGACCGGGCCGGTGCTGCTGACCTTCAACGAGTGTTGCCCGGTACGGCTGTTCGCGGGATCCAGATCAACAGTAATCCCGTTTCCGCGCGCGTGGTCCCAGCCGGGCACCGAGTTCTGTTGCTTTGGGAGTTCAAAGCCTGGATTGGCCAACACTGCGAGCGGCTTGGGCTCCTCCAACAGCCTGGTCCGCGCGAGGACGTCAGCAATTCTCTCTCCTAGTTCAACGCGCACGTCATGGTTCAGTTCCGTTTGCCAATCAATGACATCTACATCCGGGGCGTTCAGTTTTGTGCCGATCAAATCGTACGGTTCCAAGCGGATTCGCCAGGACATGCGATTTCCGATTTGCGTTGGCGGTGGCTGCGGCCGGTGGCCGAGTGGCTCCATTTCGAAGCGTCGCCCGCCGTCAAAGTCCACGGCCACAGAGACTGGCCATGGAGAGTCGTTGGCCACGTAGACGAAGGTTTCGTTGCCGGCGGTCAGCTTGCGCACCACGATAGGCTGCGCTTCGATGTCGGAGCTTATCGAACGAACCGTCTCGAAGCGGCCGGCCGGCAGCCGGCTGTAGACCTCGATCAACTCGATCATCGACTCCTGTTGGCCCAGCAGCGTCATCCAGCCTCCGTCGAACATGGCCTGGCTGTCCAACGCAGCAAGACCGTGGACAAACCGTTGGCGATTGTGCCATCCGGCTGGCGAAATATGCGTCAGGAACCAATTGCTCGTCGACTCAGATCCAAACGGACTGATCCGGTTGAACGAGGGAAGCGGCAGGTCTTGGGGTTCGTGGTAGAACAGCGCGCCAGTCGACTGTCGCGGCTGTGGGGCGTTCGGCGCCGCGGTTTCGCCGTTCGTTGCAGCGAACAACTCGTCCATGACCTCGGATTGGCGGAGTTCGATGTTGACTGCTTGCGAGCCCAGGGAAGCGAGCGGCGCGCACCGATAAGGGCGCAGCAGCACGATTTCCGATTCGTCGGGGAAGCGAGCCGGGTCGATTCCTACACGGAGCATGGCTCGATGCGCGTCCAGACGCACCGGCAGTTTCGGCTCGAGCGAGTTTTGTATTTGGCGACCGGCAAGCATGTCGGCGCCGGCCAAGTAGAGCCGCGCGCCGGATGCACGCGCGCTCAGATCGCTTTGGACCGACTCATAGAATTCGGCCAACTTGGCCGCTCGCCAATTCAACCAGCGATCTCGTCCTTCGGCACGCAAGTACCGGGCTTGCTGCTCTCGGTCGCCAGTGGCAGAGCCCGGAAGGATGATCCTCTCGTCCCGCGCAAATCGGCCGACGGTGACCGCATCCTGAGCCCACTCAGTATCAGGCAACTGTGCATAAGTGTCGGGGCCAAGCTGAATGGCAACTCCGGCAAACGATGGATGATGACCGTAGCGTTGTGCCAATTCGGCAACTACACGACGCATGGCTCGTTGGACTTGTGGATCCAGCGGATTATAGAAAGGACCGCTCGCCCGCCCGACGCCATGCGTTTGCCTCCAGGATCGGCCTTCGGCGTCGACCAGTTCGATGGAACGGGTGGCGGTTTTGTCTGGCTGCCGAAGCAGGGCTTCGACTTCCGGAAGTGGAGTGGAGAAGTCCAAAGCCGGCACCAACCGAAGGCCCTCGCGATCGAACAACCGCAACAGCATTTCCAGGACATCCTTCGGTTGGGGGTCCTGGGCTGTACCGAAGAAGAAGATGCCGTTGTCGTATCTGGGCGTCGATTCGAGCAGTCTGCTCGGGTAGATGGCGGATCCTTCGCGGAGCACCGAGATCATCGCCCCCGTGTAGCCCACGTAGTTCAAGTACTCGACCAGCCGCATGCCGCCGTCGTGGAAGGTCCTCCAATCGTTCAGATTGCGGCCGGTCACGGGATCGACCGCGTCGCCGGCCGAGAAATTCTCTGGAAACAGCGGCCGGTCGAAGTATGCCGCCAACAGCCTGTTGTCCGCACTTCGTGGGATTTGACGCACCGGCAGCGTGGCCGGGCCGGCCAAGACGCGGATTCGGCCAAACATGGCCGAGGCGTCGTCTCGATGGTTGGCCAGGAGCAGCAGCGGCGTTTGGCTGCGCGGCCAAAAGACCACGCGATGAAGTTCGATCTGCGGCCGATGCAAGCTGCCGGTTGTTGATACGTCCGGTACATCCAAACCGGAATGGGGACCAATCGGCGAGACGATACCGGCCGCGTTCCGCTCGAGAATGTAGATGCCGAGCGTTTGAATCATGTCGTTTGGGTAGGCTAGTTCCAGCACATGTGGCTTGCCCGCTTGAGCCACTGGTAGCGGGTAGGCTTGCCATCCCTCGGGCTGCAATTCCACAAACTCATGCTCGGGATGGGCCTGTTTGCGGCTGCGGCCGTTACCCAGCGGCTTTGGCTTGTCGCCTGAACCGGATCCTCGAATCCACGGCCACTTGGTCAGATTGGGGAGCGATTTCCAAAACTTCGATTTCGAATCGTCGCCTTCGGCGTTCGCTAAGTCAACTTCTGGAGTGATCTCTTCGACAACTTCCCAGGCGGACATGTCGGGGGCGGGGGGCTTCGGGTCGACGACTACCAATTGCAGAGATCGTTCGGACCACGTCTTGGTCGGTGAGAACCGCGTTGGCAGTCTTCGTTGTTTTAGCGAAACCACGACATCGTAGACGCCTTCGGCCTGGGGCAGGTCGATCGAAAATCCGACTTCCGGCGGATCTCCGTTCTGGTCGCTGCGTGCTTCGCGTTGATCACTCCACAGATCGTCGTCGGTTCGCCCCCGCCGCAATTCGACGGCATACGTCAGTGTCGTGTCGGCGTCGACGCCGACCAGATGCGGATCGACATGAAGATCGAATCGCTGGCCGGGAGAGAAAACGAGCGACGTCCGGTCGTGGCGGACACGGAGTTGGTCCCCCGGCGCACGCCGCACCAGAAGACGGTTGCCCCACTCGTCCGCATCGGGATCGTGGACTCCGGAAACGAAATCCCGCAGCTTGCGGTTCACCGACTTCACGGCTTGTGGACGATCCAACGGTGTCAATTCGATTATCAGGTCCGCGTCGGATGCTGCGTTGACCAGCAAACTGACTCCGTCATACGTGCGCGGGCTGCGAGCGTCGATGTGCAGAGTGTCTCCGTCAACGTACATCGAGCCGGGCCCGTCCGGCGTCAACCCAACGGGACGAAACTCGACGATGGGACTGTGCGGGTTCGACTGGAGGCCACCGCTCTTGATTTGAATCCGACCGGTCCATTGCCGAGCCTCTCCACTGGCCCAAGCGACCCACAGCCGCAAATTGAGGTCTTCAGCTTTGGCCGCCGGCGCGATCCAAATCAGGGCGCACAGCCAAACGGCCACCTGCAGGTATCGGGTGGTATTGCACTTCCTGTGCTCGACGAATCGTGGCGAGTGCGAGTGCACTGTGTGCGGACTTCCTTGTCCGTGCATTGTCAAATCAAGTGAGATGCCGCTGCGTTAGGCCAACGAGGTTTCCTCCTTGTGGGGGCAATAGACCACTAGAGGAAAAGGTGCGGGATTATAAACGTGTGCCACCGAACGTCGCCACCCCGATTCGAAGCAAAACCGAATAGCCGCTTAGCGGGCTTGATCATCCCGTTTAACCCGTAGCCGGAGGCGTGCGCGCCCCCTCGGCCGACGCGCACGCCTCCGGCTTGCGGTTAAACGAGCAAATGTCCAAATCCGTACCGATAGCAGTGGAATCTCAGCTAGCAGCCTCTTTTCCACGCGGCTATTCAAGGCCCTCGATCAGCACTCTCGACAACGGCGTCAAACCAGTCGAGTCTCCAGAACGAACCACCTCCTGAAACTCGTCCAGTACCGTCTCCAACTCGTCGGCGGTCTCTCGACAGCGGTCCGCCACTTCGTTGGCTTCCCAACGGTCGCCTGGCTTGGCGAAAAGCTCCCGTTTCGAGTCCGGATGCCGTTCGAGAAGCCAGGCAGGCGTTCGGATCGCGCTGTGGCCTTCGGAAACACAGCACGCTCGGTCGCGCTGTGATGGCCGTATGTCGTCAACTGCCGGGATCAGGCTGGCGCCCCAAACCGACTTGTCGTCGGCTGACAGGTTGAGCCAGTCCAATAGCGTCGGGAAAACGTCCGGCGGTTGCGCGAGGTATTGACTGCGTGCTGCGGCGCCGGCCCCGTCCGGAAAGCGGAGGAAGCAGGGCACGTTCAGCAGTTCGCCGTACAGTGTCTCATCGCACTGTCCCACCCGCCCGTGTTCGCCCAACGGATAGCCGCGCGGCGACGTGACGGCCAACAGCGTGTTCTCCCTTCCAGGCATCGCCTGAGCTGCGTCCAGTAGCACGCCGATGCACATGTCCAGCAGACGGACTTGGCCGGCGTAAGCCTGCTGCAAACCTAAGAGATCATCCGGATCGCAATCGGCCTCCAACCGTATAACCGGTGGTGTTACCATGTCCGGCGGTGCTGGGTCTTCCTCGTCAGCAAATTGATTGCGGAAATCCAACGGCGCGTCCCACGGTCCGGCCATGCCACGGCTGTGGACCCACAAGAAAAATGGTTCCGGCGCGTCGGCCAGCCAATCGACCACCGACGCGAACAAGTGCGCCATTTGCGTCTGGCCGACCTCTTCCGCCGTTTTCACGGCCGGCGTCGGCGACAACGTGATTCGCTCGTCGAAGGCGTCGGTCCACTCTAATTCCGCAACCACCGGATCGTCCGTCACTAGCGCGGTGTGGATCTCGGTCGCCACCAGACTCTCCGGGAGACTGTCCGCCGCCGTATCGTCGGACATGGCGTGTAGCCCTTTCCAGTACGAGCGGTACAGCAGCGGCAGGTGCGGCGAGTCGGCCATGGCAAACTCGAACAACAACGACTCGGCGGCCAAACGATTGAAGTTCGGTGTGTCGATCCACGTGTTGCCATACGGCCCCAGGTACCCGGTTCCCAAGCGGTCGACGACCAACACAATTGCGTTTTTCATGCCATTGCCCTTTGATGATCGACGGAGGAGGCAGGAATATTCGTGGCTCGATCGTTTAACCCGAAGCCGGAGGCGATGGCGTGCGCCGCGCGTGGACAGTCTATCCCGTTGCCCGCCATCGCCTCCGGCTTCGGGTTAAACGACGACGTACTTTCCATACACCTCCAGCGTATTGCTCCCCATCGCGTCGGCGTTGAATCTCTCGTGTACGGCTGCCCGGCCCGCCGCTGCGAACTGCGACAAACGTTCGCGATCGGCCAACGCTACCGACAGCGTCTCGGCCAACGCTACCGGATCGCCCGGCGTGGTCAACCATCCGCCGCCTGTCGCCGTCAACAATTCCGGAAAAGCGCCGTGTTCGGGCTGTACAACGGGGACGCCGGCCGCAAGCGATTCCAGCACATACAGACCCTTCGCTTCCGCATACGTTGTCGGCACCGAGAACACGTCCAGGCTTTCGAGAAATTCGATCTTCTCGTGCCGGCTCACCGCTCCGGCGTAATGGAAGGCATCGGCGAGTCCCGCGGCCCTCAACTTAGCGAACTCCGTTTCTGCGTATTCACGGTTCTGCTCCCCCAGCCAACCGGCGACCCGCAGTTGGGCGTTCCCCATGTCAGTCTTCTTTCGCAACTCAATGAATGCGTCAACTAGAACATGAAGTCCCTTTTCAGGCGCAAGCCTTGCCAGATACCCGATCGTTGGTTGCCGTGTCGGTGCAGATTGTGTCAGTGTGGTCTTCGGCACGGACTGATGAAAGTCTCGCGTGTCGATTCCCAACGGCACGATCTCCAACTTGTCCCCGTGAATGCCAAAGTACTGTTCGATGAAGTCGGCGTAGTAACGGCTGTTGACGACGAATCCGTCTACGCACTCGACCAAACGCTGGATTTCCTCAAACGCACGCGACTTAAACGGCTCGACAAGCTGGTCCAGAAACACGTCGTCGCCCTGCAAGGTTACCAGCACAGGCACGTTCAACTTGCGTTTGATTTCGGGAATACAGCCGCCGATCAGTACATTGGTCAGTACAACCAAGTCCGGCTTGACAGATGACGCCAGCCACTGGCACAACCGCCGCACTTCTTTGCGCTGGAAGCCGTGTTCGCCCTTCAACATCGAAACGGTCAGACCGCCAAGTTCCTTGGGATCGATCTCGATGGCCCGCGAGGTCACCCAGCGGATGAACCGTGGCCGGTCAAGAATCCGATCCAGCCAAGCCGGAATGCGGCGAAACAACGGAAACCGCTGCTGCAGGAAAACGTTCACGCCGCCGAAGAACACGCGGTCCACGCTAACGTCGTTCTCGTCAGTGCGAATCGGTGTGTAGGTGGGGATCAACTGGATGTCGACGCCGAGCCGACCGAGTGCTGCTGCGAGCGTATTGTCGTGCATGCAGCTTCCGCAGTACATCCCGGCGGCACCGGCGGTAAGGTAAGCGACTTTCACCGGTCGATTCGTTTCAATTCTTCGCTCAGGCTCTTGATCGTTTCGATCTGCTCGCGCCGCTGGCCGGCTTGGGCAGTCCGGACACGGCCATGCTTGGTTAACACGTCGTATTCCCGTTGCCGGGCCTTGGCGGCGTCAATGAACGGCTGTACGAACCGCTGTACTTTCTTGCCAAGCAGATCGATAGCCGCTTTGGGACTTGCACCGGTGGCAATAAACCGTTGACCCTTCTTCGCCAGCTTGGCCGCTTCCACACGGGCTCGGAGGGCTGCAATGTAAGTGATATCGAAGTGCCCCTGTTCGTGGTCCATCAGCCGCGCGTCGGATCGAAGTCTGATCCACGATTTGGACGGAATGACCACCGCATCGATCGTCAGCTCGGTCGCGTAAGCCGTGGCTCGTCCGCGTGTGGATCGGGCTTGGTAGCTATAATTGAATCGGACATCGCTGGTCGTCACGGCGTCCAACCCCCCAGTATCGCTTGGGGGAGACGCTTGAAAATCGTCCAGCTTCAGCGGTCCCTCGCTGTAGCTGCGCGTGGCTGCATCGCCGCTTGGCCCGATTTGTGGCTGCGATGCTGCAACGGTCGCAAACGACAACGCAAGGACCCAAAAAGGCAGGAGGGCACGCACGAGCAGCGACTTTGAAGCCGACGCAAAGATGGGGCGGTGGGCGGTTCGCAGTCCCGCCTTCAGGCGGTATCCCTCGTTGCTTCTCGTTCCAAGACCGCCTAAAGACGGGACTACAAACCAATTCATGCGACTGGTATCCAGTGAATTCCCGATCTGGCAAGCGGCCATTTGAGTGGTAGCCCAAAACGGCAGCCGAGCCTTCATTTTCTCTAATCCCCCTTTGCGGTCACGCCGACAACAACTAAACTTATACGTTTTCCCAGTCCTCGGACAGTCTACTGTAAGTACTGCTAAGACAATGCCAAAGCAAAAGACACACAAGGGTACCAAGAAACGATTCCGACTGACTGCCAAGGGCCATGCCAAGCACCGCCAAGCCGGCACTAGCCATTTGCAGAGTCGAATGTCGCAGAAGCGCAAACGCAATTTGCGTGGGACCGCGACCGTCGACAAGTGCATGGAGCCAGCAATTCAACGTGCATTGGGCAAGTACAGCTCCTAGGGCTCGCCGGCAGGCCGTCGCGATCTGTTGAGGAGAGACGATAACGCGCGTGGGCAACTAACGCCTCTGACCTGCTCGGAGGGGCCTTATCGTGCCAGAATGATTGGAAACAACTGATGAGAACGACAAAGGGTTCGGCTCGTACCCGGGCCAAACGCCGCCTGTACCGTCGAGCAAAAGGCTACCGCGGCGGACGTAAGAATCTGCTTCGCACTGTCAAAGAAACACTGATCCGCGCAGGTGCCTACGCCTACCGCGACCGCCGAGTGCGAAAACGTGAATTCCGCAAACTCTGGGTGATTCGCATCAATGCAGCGGTTCGCGAACGCGGTTTGCGGTACGGCGAGTTTATTCACGGCCTGAAGAAAGCCGGCATCGAGCTGGATCGCAAGGCGCTGTCAGAAATGGCAATCAGCGATCCCAAGGCGTTTGACTCGGTGGTCGAGCAGGCAAAAGAGGCACTGGCTGCCTGAGCCGAACCAGTCTGGCAGATATTGATCACAGAGAGATGGGTCTCGGACAGTCAGGCCTGTCTCTCTTTTTTGTTGAATGCAAGTAGGTCCCGGCTGCCGGACGGGACCTGTAGCTGGCGAGACGCTACAACCGGTTCGAGGTCCCGCCCGGCAGGCAGGACCTAACTTGGTTGCAGAAACGATGGCACTACCGGATTTCCTCAAGCAACTGGATGACCTTGTCGCGGACGCAGTCCAAGCGTTCGATTCGGCTTCTGACAGCGAATCATTGGAGGCGGCTCGGATCGAATTCCTTGGCGCCAAGAAGGGCCGGCTGAAGGCGGCCCAGAAGCAAATGGGCGGTGTCGACAAATCGGACCGCCCGGTGGCCGGTAAACGCTTCAACGAGACGAAGAAGCAGATCGACGTCGCTTTCAAGGCCGCTGGCGAACGACTGGCCGGTGGCACGCAGGCGGTCGCAAAGGCCGAGCCCCAGTTCGACCCGACGCTTCCCGGCACGTCCCTGCGCATCGGCCGCCTGCATCCGATCACGCAGACCATCGAGGAGTTGAAAGACATCATGGGCCGGCTCGGCTTCTCCGTGGCCGACGGACCGGAGATCGAGGACGAATGGCATAACTTCGAGGCGCTGAACATTCCTCGGGAGCATCCGGCCCGGGACCCGCTTGACAATTTCTATCTTACGACAGCCCAGCGGACGGCGGACGACAAAACGCTGTTGCTGCGAAGTCAGACCAGTACCGTGCAGATCCGCGTGATGGAAAACACGCCGCCTCCGGTGCGCATCATCTCGTTGGGACGTGTCTATCGCCCGGACACGGCCGATGCGACGCACTACCCGATGTTCCACCAGATCGAAGGACTGCTGATCGACACGCACGTGACTATGGCCGATTTGAAAAGTGTCTTGCGGCTGTTCGCGGTCAGTTATCTGGGCGGCGATGTTCATATCCGGTTTCGGCCGTCGTTCTTCCCGTTCACCGAGCCGAGCGTCGAAGCCGACTACCACTGGGACGATCAGTGGATCGAATTCGGCGGCGCCGGCATGGTCGATCCCAACGTACTGCGAGCGGTCGGTTACGATCCCGAGGCAGTGGTTGGATTTGCCTTCGGCCTGGGCATCGAACGTCTGTGCATGCGTCGCCACGGGATCACGGACATTCGCGAGTTCTACAAGAACGACGTGAGGTTCCTGCACCAGTTCTGAAGAAGAGAGCGAGGGGTGTCGGGTGTCAGGTGTCGGGCAAGAGGGGAAGAGAGGTGTCAGGTTTCAGGTGTCAGGGAAGAAG
>JADHUC010000290.1 GCA_016784735.1 Pirellulaceae bacterium
GACAGCGGTGCCATACCGTCGCCTGAAGAACAACTCGCGCAGCATGAAAAGGCATTGGCGGCATGGGAGAAAGCGGTGAAAGCAGCCGAGGAACAGGGGAAGAAGCCACCGCGAAGACCTCGCGCCCCAATCAAGATTGGCGATCTGTACGCAGCCAACATCGAACCCGTTGTCCCCTACGCCATCCGCGGCGTCCTCTGGGACCAAGGCGAAAGCGGCACGGCCGTTGCCGGCGTGGACCAGTTCACAATGATGGGCGCGCTAATTCGCGGCTGGCGAAACGTGTGGGGACAGGGCGACTTCCCGTTCCTGTACGTGCAGAAACCCAGCGGCGGCGGATGCGCGTGGGATACCGATGATCCGGTGACGCGCATGGCCGACGCCTTCGCCAAGCTGCCGGCGACCCCGAACCGAGAGACTGATGGCCTGTATCGCGAATTACACATCAAGATCATGCAGCACCCGAACACGGCCATGGCCACGGCCAGCGATTTGGGCAGTGGTGTTCACCCGCTGAACAAGTCCGGCTACGGGCGGCGGGCCTGCCATGTGGCACTCGGCTTCGTCTACGACCTCGATGTGGAGACACACGGCCCGACCTGCGAATCGCACGCCGTCGAGGGTAACAAGATTCGAATCCGCTTCAGCCATGTTGGACAAGGTCTTGCGTTTCGGCACGGAGACGAGCTGCAAGGCTTCGAGATTGCCGGCGACGACGGGACTTACCATTGGGCCACCGCCGAGATCGACGGAGACACGGTGGTTGTGTCCAGCCCAGAGGTCGCCAAACCGGCAAACGTGCGCTACGGCTGGTCCCGAAACCACACGTGGGCCAATCTGTTCAACAAAGACGGGCTACCAGCACTGACATTCCAGACAGAGTAGGTCCCGTCTGCCGGACGGGACCTGCGGGTCGTTGGAGTTCACGCTGCAATCCTCGTGCCCACTGTACTCAGGTCGCCAGACATCGAGGGCTTGCGCGATGGAGAGGAAAATTAGACTGGGGGCATCCGCTTCATGGCTTGTCGCCGCTATCGGCCTCGTTGGATCGACCGACGCCGAGATTGTTGGCCATTGGAGGCTGGACGAACGCGCGGCAAGCAGCGTTGTGGTCGACTCGTCGCCGAACGGCTACAACGGCATTTTGAGGGACGAAGCCCAGGATCTCCTCACGCAGGAGTTGTCCGTTGTCGGCAAGGTCGGCCCGGCCGTGGAGTTCTGCAAGGCCGCTTTCGTAGATCTTAGCGAACATCGTGATGCACTTCACGGATTAGAGGATTTCACTCTATCGCTGTGGCTGCGATGTGATGGAAGCCGCGCCGAACAGTGTTTCTTCAGTTGGTCAAACGGCACTCTGTTCCCGCGAATTCAAATCCAGGTCCACCACGGCAGGATTCTCTACGGCTGGAACGCCGGATTCGGCTCCTCGACTGCCGGGACCTTCGATATGATCACTTCGGCGCGACTAACCTCGGCACCGAACGACTGGCACCACGTGGCAATCGTGCTCCGGAAAGGCACACTGACGATGTATCGCGACGGGCAATCGGTCGGCTCGGCCACACGCGGCGAGTTGCACGGTTTGCCGATCCTAGTTCCCAAACGCGTGGCAAAAGAGCATCGCCGCCAAGTCTTCCTTGGCAAACTGGACTACGGCAGACCTTCGCACCTGCTGCACTTCACGGGCGCGATCGACGATGTACGGCTGTCGAACGAAGCGTCAAGCGCCGAACAGATCCGCCAGTTGGTGGGCGAGGAGAACCTGGCCGTCGAACAGGCGGTCCGATCCGCCGTCGAGGAAGACCGCGCTGCAAAGGCTGCCGCACATGAGACTTCGAGCACATTGCCAATGGGAAAGGCACCGCCAGCGGACATGCTCGCGCATTTTCCCGATCGGATGCACGCTTTCGTGTGGCGAAACTGGCACGCTGTCGAGCCCAAGAGAATCGCGGAGGTTCTCGGTACATCGGTCGACAACATCACGGCGGTGGCCGAGTCGATGGGACTGCCACCAGCCATTGCCATCCCCGCTGAGCAGAAGACTCGGGGCTATTTCTGGATGACCATGTGCCGCCGCAACTGGCACGTCGCATCGGCCGAGCAACTTGCGGCGCTGTTGTCCACCACACCCGAAGAGTTGGCTAACTTCCTCCGCGTGGAAGAGCACGCGAATTGGGTTATCCTGGGCGGATTCAAACCTGCCTGCGAGCCGTTGCACTACGAGCCGCCAAGCCCCGAGGTGCAACGGCGGGCTGCAGAGATCAAGCGCACTGTCGAAGAACAGTTCGGCGAGGAGATTGATCAGCCGGGTGAGCCGCGATTCGAGTTTGTCCGCCGCTTAAGTAACACGCGCCCAACGACCGCTCTCTCGAACCGTCCTCGATCGACTCCTCGATTCGTATGCTCGTACCTGAAAATCTACGGCGACCCGCTGTTGGACCCGAACGTCGACATGTATCCCGAGGGACTCCTGCAGCGACTGGCCGAAGTTGGCGTCAACGGCGTCTGGCTGTACGGCGTCCTGCGGCAATTGGCGCCTGGCGGCGAACAGTTTCCCGAGTTTGGCCAGGACTGGGAGACTCGGCAGGCGAATCTGCGGAAGCTAGTAGACCGCTCGAAACGGTACGGAATCGGCGTGTACCTGTACATCAACGAGCCGCGTGCCATGCCGCCTGCGTTCTTCCACGATCGCCCCGAGTTGGCCGGTGTGCGCGGCGGCAACGACGTTTGCCTGTGTACCTCTCACCCGGTCGTGCGCAACTGGATGCGCGACGCGCTGGCTCACCTGTTCAGCCACGTGCCGGATCTGGCCGGAGTGTTCACGATCACTGCGTCGGAAAACCAAACGAACTGTGCTTGGGGCGGGCGGCATGCGCAGTGCCCTCGGTGCGGAAAGCGTACGGCTGCCGAGATCATCGCCGAAGTGAACGCCACGATCGCCGAAGGTGTCCAACAGGGCAATCCCGATGCCAAGGTGATCGCCTGGGATTGGGGCTGGTTCGGTAATCGCAAAGCGGACGAGATCATACCCCGCTTGCCGAAATCCGTTTGGCTGATGTCCGTTAGCGAATGGTCGAAGCCAATCGAACGCGGTGGCGTTACCACGACAGTCGGCGAGTACTCCGTTTCAGCCGTTGGCCCCGGTCCGCGCGCGACGAATCACTGGGCCTTGGCCAGGCAAGCGGGGCTGAAGACTGCTGCCAAAGTCCAACTGAACACTTCGTGGGAGCTGTCCTCTCTGCCGTATTTGCCCGTTTTGGATCTGGTAGCCGAGCACTGCCATAACCTCACGCAGAGTGGTGTCGACGGAATGATGCTCTCCTGGAGCCTGGGCGGATACCCGTCGCCGAATCTCAAGATCGCCGATTGCGTCAGCCGCACCCCGACACCGTCGGTCGACGAGGCACTGGACGCGGTAGCTCTCGATTGCTTTGGCCCTGACGGCGCTCCGCATGCTAGGAAAGCTTGGACGGCGTTCAGCAAGGCATTCTCCGAGTACCCGTATCACATCCGCGTGTTGTATCTGGCCCCGGTGCAACTGGGGCCTGCGAACCTACTCTATCCGAGCAAGACGGGTTGGCAGGCGACGATGGTCGGCTTTCCCTACGATGATCTGACGAGTTGGCGTGGCGCGTATCCACCCGACGTTTTCGCTGCGCAGTTCGAAAAAACGGCCGCCGCGTGGGAGAAGGGATTAGCCAAATTGAAGGTCGCGGTGCAGAACGCGCCTGCCGAGCGACGTACCGACACCGAGGCAGAACTCGTCTTTGCCCGCGCGGCACGGCTGTACTTCCAAAGCGTCGCCAACCAGACCCGCTTCGTCGTGCTTCGGGACGCGTTGGCGGACACCGAGAAACCGCTTTCGTCAGCCGCTCGCGCAGAGTACTTGGACGATGTCCGCCGTGTGCTGCAGGACGAGATGGCCGTAGCCCGTGAGATGTTCACTCTAGCCCAACTCAACTCGTGCGTCGGCTACGAGGCCGCCAGCCAGTATTTCTACCTTCCGCTGGATCTGGTGGAGAAGGTAGTCAATAGTCGCTGGCTCATTGAACAGTATGCCGCGGAACCACCGTAAAGGTTCGGCGTACCATGCACGACTCGGCTTATCCCGCTGGATGATCGGGAGGAATGATCTCGCACTTGGGAAGTGCCGCTTTGAGCTGGAGAAGGCCGTTGTCGGTTACCTTCGTCCCTTGAAGTTGAAGGTAGCGGAGTTTGGTGAGTCCCATTAGGTACGTGATGCTGGCATCGCTGACTTTCGTCTTGTGGATGTCCAAACGCTCCAGCCGGGTCATGTTTCGCAGATGTGCCACGGCGTCGTCAGTGATTTGCGTGCACTCAAGAATGAGGCAGTTCAAGTTCGTCAGTGTTTCGAGGTGCGCGATCTGCGCGTCGTCGATCTCTTCGGGGACGCTCAATGATTCGAGTTGGGTCAGATGTTTCAGCGGCGCCAGATCCCTGATGCCGGTTCGCGTCGCCCCCAACCTCTTCAAGCCGGTCAACCCTTGGATGTGCTGCAAACCGGCGGTCGTGATCTCGGGCACGACGCTGAAATCCAGATGTTCAAGACGCGTCAACCCCTTTATGTGCTCCAGCCCTCGATCGGTCAATTGCGGGCAACGGCGCAGGTCGAGCGAGCGGAGCCCGTTGAGCACCTTCAGATGTTCCAGCCCGGCATCGGAGATTTGCTGGCATCGCCACAACGATAGTTCTTTGAGGCGGGACATTTCCTTGATGTAGGACAATCCACGATCGGTAATCTGCGCGTCGGCCAGATGCAAAACCTGCAATTTCGTCAACACGTCCAGATGTCGCATTCCTGCATCGCCGATTTGCGCTGGCAAATACAGCTTCCTGAGCTTCCGCAGCTTTCGACAAACCATCAGATGTTCGTCGGTGAGTTGTCGGCAGTGGACAAGGTAGAGCACTTTCAGATCGCGCAGTTCACCGACCAGCTCCAGTGCTGCGAGATCCGTTCGATCCGAGAGATTGACTTGATACGGTTTTCCATCCCTTTCAGCAACCTCCGCTCCGAGAGCCCGCAGGGCCGCGAGATCGGCCGTGGGAGGGCGTGCCGTCTCGGCCAACGCGGCGTTCTGGTACCCGCTAATCAATGGGAATAGGAACAATAAGGGGATAATTGGCCTCATCAGCCAACGCCGTGTCGTCTGTTGCCCGAGCATCAATCAACTCCTTATTCTGGCGTCAGTTACGACTGCACACCTTCATCAGTACAGACGACTCAGGCGGCCAAAGAGTTCTCGTAGCACTCAGTCATTCTGTTCAAACGTGGATTGCTTCAGAGCGTCCAAGACGTCTTGCCGTGAGGCTGCGCCGCACTCGAAGAAGTGACGGTTCAGTCCCATCGACACGATGCAGTGATCACCAGTGGCGGTCCACGATACCAGTTGTCCGGCTTCGTCGTACAGCCGGCAGTCGTCGCTGGGCAGGGGCAGACGCAACCTGCCGGAACCGCGGTTGGTCCGGTAGGCGATCGTTTGCTTGTCATCGTGGGTGAACACTAGCGCAGCGGCATCCTTGTACCCACCCGGCCGGGCAAATCCCGTGCGTGGGTATCCGAGCCACCGTCGTTTGCCTGCGACATGGTCTACGCCCACCGCATACATCAAGGCCAGCAGCCCCTCGAACCCGAGTTCCTTCTCCTGCAGACTGTGATCGGCGCCTCCAACCAACTCGGTCGACACAGCCCACAGTCCTTGATAGGCAGCCCAGTTTGTCGAGAACGGCAGGACACGGCCGCCGTGAACGGCTCGGCGAAAAATCAATTGCGTCGGCCCCTTCCAAAGGAAACGGTCCCGGAGATTCGCGTCGATGATTGCAGTGGTGGCGTCGAAAGTGGACTGGTCCGGATCAGCCGTCTCATCGGCGTAAATGAACATCGCCCCGTGTTGGATGCCGTGCATGTGCATGTCGATCCGACCGATGACCGGGTTGTTCCAAACGTAGTCCCGCACCACCCGTGCCTCCGGCTCGGAGAATGGCGCCGGGCCACGCAGCTTCAAAGCCCGCCCTTCACGCCAGCCAGTGCCCTTGGTGTAGTCCTCCCAGCGGAAGTCGAAATTGCGGTTCAGATCACAACCGGCCGTACTTTCCTGCTGCATCGAACCGCTGAGCATGGGGATCACCGCGATCGTGAAGTTGCGCAGCACCCAGCGCGTCTTGTAGTCGTCTTCGGCCGGATCGGACAAGTACTCGATGAAGTCCAGAAGAAGGTGGGGATTGAGCCATTCGCCGCCGTGCAGGGCGCCGTCGAAGCAAAACGTGGGCCGATCCGGCGGCCCCATGCGGAAACGCCAAATCGTCTTCCCACCAGAGTCCACGCCCGCTTTCTCTCGGACCCAATTGCCGTGCATTCGCTCGGCTACCGTTTCTTGCGCCTTCATATACGCGTCGTAGTCGACTCGTTCTGACAACGCTCGCACATAACGTACGCTGCCGTTCAGTACATTCGCCGGCAGCAGCCACTTCAATACCGAACCCGGATCGTGTCCCGGTTCGCGGTTGCGCGAGAGCAGGTCCAACGCCAGCAATCTACCGCGTCCCACGGTATGCTCGATAGCAACCGGGTGACCGTCGCCCACAAGCCGCAGCAACACGCGATCATTCTCTTGCACTTCTTTCAGGTACCGACACACGTGGAAGCCGTCTTCCCGCCCGTAGCAATCGTACGCCTGACCGATTGCCACGCCGCGGGTGGCGTTGCTCGCAGCAGCCACTTCGACGCGCAAGGGCTCCTCGGAAATGACCTCTCCTGGCGTGCCGCCCGACCACGCCGCGTATGTCGTCGAGTCCACGATGGCGGTTCGTCCTTGGCGGACGAATTCCCGTACTGGTTCCTCGGGAACGGTCGAGGTGATCACCACCGCGTCGAGTTGTTTGGGATCAAGTTGTTCGACGCTGTCGAGCTTACTGACCCGATCAGGGCAAAGCACTTGGAGTTCTGCCTTCACCCGCGCAGCTTCATCGCCACCCAGGAAGCCAACCCGCGATTGGGGCCGCTGGACAGGAATTGCCTCGGCACCCACGACAACTCGACCTGCGATCACCTCGACACGCAAGCTGCCATCTTCATCCTGCCGCGCCGACAGAAAGCCAAGCAGATCCTCGCCGCTGCGAACTTCCAGCACCGTACCAAGTTCCACCTCCGTCAGATCGGACAAAACAACCGCGCGGCCGCTGACCGACTTGACGGAGACGGGCACCGACGCGTTTGCGGGCCAAGCAGACGCGAGCGGCAGGGCTATGATCAATAGTATCTGGACGAGCGGATGTTTCATTTTCTACCTCAACGCGGTTCGGGCGTTTCTTCCTTGCCTAACTTTGGCAGCAGACTCTTGACCACAAACTCGTTCGTGTCGGCATCGTACTCGTAGTATTGCAGCCCACTATCCCTGACCACTCGCGGCTGGCGGATGGCGGCTTTGTGGTGGACCAGCGGCAGCGCGTCGAACACATTGCCGTCGTCCCAGACCGTGCCGACAACCAGGATGGGGCAAGGCAGTTCTCGATACTCGTACCCTGGCTGCTTCTCAGGCAGCCTTGGCTTGTGCTCGCTGACGCCATGCGGGCCTCTTGCTCGCGGTGCATATTCCCACCGTTTCGTACCTTCTTTGCGGCAGAACCAAGCGGTGACTTGGCTGTACTGGTTGTTGCGAAGTTGCAGGCTGCGCGCCTTTCCCACGACAATGTTCGCGCTGTCGGAGTACGGATTGACTTCCCATCCATGGCCGTAGCTGCCCCAGAAAAAATTAGTGTCGATCGTCGTTTGCCAAGCACTCATCGCGCCGATATCGTTTCCGTTCGCCTCGAAGTAGTTGCCCGTGATCATGGTCTGCCCACTGGTGAGCAGTAGAATGCCGTAGCCCTTGTTAGCCTCGAAGATGGAGTTCAAGATGTGCTGCGCATTCGACGCAGTCTGCCCGCGGTCCGGGCCGATCACCAAGCCGTGATGGTGGTTGCGGCGGAAAATGCAGTTCGTGATGCCGATGTTATTGCCGTGGCACTGGATGATCATGCCCGTTTCGTTGCCGCGAAAGATGCAGTCCGTGAAATAGATCTGCCAGGCGAACTTGACGTGAACGCCGACCTTCTGGCCGTGGACCTTCACGTTGCGGATCGTGGTGCCTTTTGGCACTTCCTTGTACGGGACGGAAATCCCCACACCCGTGACCGAGGATCCAGGCTCGCGCTCGCGCGTCAGCCGCAAGCCCTCGATGCAGTACCCGGCCCCTTCGATTCCTTCCGGCGCCTTCAGCACCAGCATCGGTACGCCTTTGTCCTTCGCTTCCGGCTCGGGATCGGGCAACGGCTGCTTGTCCAACTCGGGAGTCCCCACCATCGTTGCGCCGTAGCCCGACAGCCGCAAACCCCAGTGCGCGGGTTTGTTGCCCACAACGATCGGTCGATCAATTCGATACGTCCCAGCAGGAAGCAGCACAGTGCCGCCGGCATCGAAACCATTGTCTTTGCACACATGGTCGATCGCCGCCTGGATTGCCAGCGACCAGTCGTCGTCGTTCACCAAATGGGCGAAGTTACGTACGTTGACAAATACATGGGGATCGTCAGGTTGGTCATCCGCCATAGGTGCCGGCTCGCCACACCATGCGGATATTGCGCCCCAGACGATCGTTGACGCTATCACGGCAAAGATTACGTATCGGCTCATCTTTTGGTCGCTCCTATGTAGCATGGCGGATAGGATCGCGGTTATCATCAGCTTTAGACCCGTACGCGGCAAGGTACCATGACTCTGCAAAGGTGACCATGATGTCTTGGCGGAATTCGATCAGGAAGTGTGTCAGCGGATTGGTGCTGATTTGTGCTACGGTGGCTGTGACACAGCGCCCGCTCGTCGGCCAATCGCTCTCGCGCCTGGTTTCCGACGCCAGTGATCCCGGCGTATTCGAGACTACGGAAGGCGATCTGCGAACGGTTCCCGAAGGGCGTGACAATGCAACGGCGTTTCGGGCGGACGTACGGTTCTCGGGGAGAATCAATCTGAAGAAAATGGGCATCGAACCCCACCAGTTTGATTTGATCAAGATTGACGTCCGAGCGGATGGCCGCTCGACGTTGCAGGTCTCACTGGAGAACTATCCCAAGCCAGGCCTTCTGTCTCACTGGTACTTGTACTGCAAGTCGCGAGACGCGTTCGACTGGGAGAGCGCTTGGATGGATTTGCAGCGTCCCGAGGAGATCAAAGAAGCCGGTGCCTACAAGGGTCTCGATGAAGCCGATCCCACGCTGCGCGGTCTGCGGATTGCGAGCTTCGTGTCGGAATCGCATCGCAAGATTCAGCCGCCCGGCCGTCGGACTTGGATCGGACCGATTCGCTTCGTGAAGAAGGCCGTTGATTTGGACTGGGATCAACGCGAATCGCCATACACATCGAACCGACGCGAGGGGCTTGCGTTTCGCTATCCGTTGCGCGTAACCAATCGCCTTCGCGAGCCGATCGCGGCCACACTGAAGTTGGTGCCAATGGACGTGACGCACGCAACAGGAGAGCTTGCAGCGGACACAGTTGACCTGGGGCCGGGCGAGACCAGAGTGGTCGAAGCGACGATCGGCCTGCCTGCCGCGGTGGCGGCCAAGAGCCCACCGCTGTATTGCGAGCGGTTTCTAGCTCTGGCCGAGGCCGCGGGGCATGACGACTCGCAAGTGACGATCTTACGCAGTTCGGACCCCATCCCGCTGACGGTGACGGTTCCCATCCCCGACAACAAGCTCCGTTTTCCACTGCTGCCGCGACGCAAGGATCTGCCGGAAACGGTGACTGGGTTTCAAGAGCGGCACCGAGAAGCCGCCAGGCGGTCGGCCGCGACGGTTCGTCCGCGAGACCTGCAAGATAGCGTCGGCAACGAACTGGAAATACGCCGTGGCGTCGGTCTATATGCGTGGGGGGATAACGAACCCGGCCAACGATACATTGCGGGCCTGACGGCGGCCGCCTTCCTGTACGACTTCACGCGTGACGCACAGTACCTGGACAAAGGAACTGCATTACTCAAAGCAGCCGCAGGCCATTTCCCGCGCATGAGGGAGAAATGGGAGCGGGAAGAGATTACTACCATTTCGCACGGACTGTTCGCGGTCAACACGCTCAGGCTCGGCTGGAGCACGGGCGGCATGCGACCGCCGTATCTGTACCAGCGACACGGCATGTTCAACGATTTCGACCTATTGGCCGCCGATATGAAGTCGCAGGACCGTCAACAGATTATCGACGATTTCATCTTGCCGGCTGCTATTCACATGCGGAATCACACATTTGGCCTTGGCAATCAGCAAGACGTGGTCAATTATGCGATCCTCTATGGCGGCCTGGCAGCGAGAAACTGGCCGCTAGTATCGTTTGCCTACTCGTCGGACTACGGGCTACTGAACGAGATCAAATGGGACTTCGACGACGACGGCTTGGCCGGCGAAGGTCACTACCACACTCCGGCCCTTCGACCGGTGCTCTACGCCACCGAATTACTCCACCAGGTGGGCGTCGACCTCTACGACGATCGCCTGTACTTGATCACGCACAGTCCGGCGGCCGACGCCATCGGCAAGCCGTTTCGCGATTCGATCCGCGGCTACATCGACGAACACCGCTTCAAGGGAAGAGCGGCGGGCGGCGTCGCACGGAAGACCGACGGCGTGCATCTGAGTACCGGTGTTACCTCGCTCCGCTGGAAAGAACTCGAAGTGTCGATGAACTGGGGCAAGCAGATTCATCGCGGCGCACCGGATCGCTGCTGTTTCCGCATCAACGCTCGCGAGCGCAACCCGTTGCACCGCATCGGAGGCGGCAACTACTCGCACAGCTCGCTCGGCCAGAGCATCATCATTGTTAACGAAGGACTGCAGAAACCCGTACCGGCCGACGTGATCGCTCACGACGTCGAAGGTCCGGCACAGTTTGTCCAAACACGCAGCGACGGGCACTATCCAGGCTCGACGATTACACGAACATTTGCCCTGGTTGACGAAACGGTTCTGGCAATCGACCGCGTCGAAAGCAACGAGTCGCGTACTGTCGACTGGTGCCTTCGCTATGCCGGCGGCAACCAGACCGAAAAAAATGTGGCCGATGCCGTCGACCTGCCCCTCAAGCACCGAACCGGCTCGTTCACAAACAAGCCCGGCGATTCGGCGCACGGAGTCAACTTCGGCCGCGATCTGAAGTCCACGGGCTACTACGTGGCAGATACCGAAAAGACATGGCGGCAGGCAAAAGGCGAAATGCTCATGGCTGGCGAACGCGGCACCGAGGTGATGGTGTTCGCGGTGCGTGCTGCCTTTTCTGCCTCGGCAAAAGAGCGGAAGACCGGCGTACCGGTCCTGATGGTCCGCCGTAAGGACGTGAAGCAGACCGACTTCGTTGCCGCTTTCTCGCCCGATGTTCGACAGATCGAACAAATGGCAGTGCGCAAGGCTAATGGCGATACTGCAAATGCCGTCGGCGTAAGAGTGACTCGGACCGACGGGACGTCGTTCAACGCGATCGTCAACTACGAAGCGAAAGGGACTCCTGTGCAACTCGGAAAGCTAAAAACCAGCCAACCATTCGCTGTCGACTGAACGAAGGAGGCCTACGCATTACCTGCCAAACATGATTGTCTTGATCCAACGGAGGACGTTCAATGAAGTCAACCTGTCTCTTCATGCTATGTTGTTTACCCGTCGCTTCCACGTGTCTTCAGCCGGAACACGCCTTTGCGGAAGAAGTGTCCATCGACTTGTCGGCAGAAGGAGCGGCCGACAATTGGGTGTTCCTGGAAAACACAGCCTCAATTTGTGACGGCGAGCTGGTTTTCGACGGTCGGCAGAAGATGTCACGGGCGATCTTCAAGCCGATGGAATGGGATGACGTGGCACTGCGGGCGAAATTCCTGGTGGAACCTGCAGAGCGCGGGGTGCTGGCGTGTGGGTTTATCGTGCGCGCCGTGGACGCCGCGACCTATTGCTACGTCCATTTCGATCGAGCTCAGGCCATCCTCGTTCGGTCCGACCCGAGCGTCTCGTGGACCGAAATCAAACGAGTCGGTGGTCTGAAGAAACCGGCGGGAGAATGGCACGAGGGACAACTCGAATGCGTCGGCGATACGCTGAAGGTCTCATTGAATGGGCAGTTGCTCTACGAGGCGAAAGAACCGACGCTGAAGGGCGGACGAATCGGCTTCTATGCAAATCAAGGTCTGGCACACGTCAAGGACATCGTCGTAACGGGGCAGGGGCGGGCGACGACCAGCGAGCTGCGAATCCCGCCAAAGCCGTATGTCCACGTTTGCACGGACGCAGGAGCCGGTGCTTATGAAGCGTTTCCCGACGTATGCCGGTTAAGCGACGGGCGGCTGATGGCCGTGTTCTATGCCGGCTACGGCCACGTGGCGCTACCGAACGAGCAATTGCCCAAAGGCGGCCGTGTCAGCTATTGCCTGTCCAGCGACGAAGGCCGGACGTGGAGCGATGCGAAGGTGCTGTACGATGGCCCGGATGACGACCGCGATCCGTCAATTGTGCAATTGAGCAACGGTCAATTGATCTGCAACTTCTTCTCGTTGCGAAAGACCGACGAGCCGGGGAAGCGTTGGATCGGCCTAGGCAGTTGGATGGTCACCTCTGATGATTTGGGCAAGACCTGGTCCGAGCCGCGACAGATCGCAGAAGGCGCGTACTGTAGCGCTCCGATCCGCGAACTGTCGGACGGTCGGTTGATTCTGGGACTGTATCGGGAAACGAAGCAGTCGGCCGCCGGCGCGGTCGCGATCAGCGACGACGAGGGCAAAACGTGGAGCGATGTGATCGACATCGACAACGGGGGAATTCGACTGGACGCCGAAACGGACGTTATCGAGTTGAAAGACGGAACCCTGTACGCCGCCCAACGGCCCCATATGTGCTTCACCATTTCGAAAGACCGCGGCAAGACGTGGAGCGTCTCGGAGCCGATCGGTTTTGCCGGCCATTGCCCCTACTTCCTGCGCACGCGCGACAACATCATCCTGCTGGCCCACCGCGTACCGTCGACCAGCCTGCATTACAGTCTGGACGAGTGCAAGACATGGAGCGAGAACGTCCAGGTCGACACAGTCGGAGGCGCGTACCCTTCGATGGTGAACCTGAAAGACGGAACGGTATTGATCGTCTACTACGAAGAGGGCAGCGGTTCCAGCATCCGGGGCAAGCGATTCCGGGCAACGCCATCGGGAATCGAGTGGCTCCCGCTTGACTGATCACGATTCCGGACGATTCGTACTGCACGCTGCCAGTGTAGCGTACTAGCAAAAAACTTAGGTAAACAGGGCTCAATTCTCCGATGTGATACCGATTTTTTGCCATTATTTGGTAGAATAAGTATCACTAGCGGTATCGCCGACCACACCCAGGAGCCCCGCAATGCCACGTAAATTCAAACTAACTTGGCAGCCCGGATCGGGCAATCGCCCCGGTCGCTGGAAAAAGAAATACAAAGGGAAATCCTACTACTTCTCAGCAGGCAGAGGCAAGAGCGACCGCGATGCCTACGAGGCAGCGTGGGCCGCTTGGGAGAAGAAAAAGCTGCGGATCGATGCTGCGTTGCCGAAACCCCATCAGGCTGAGTATGAGCGGGCCATCCGTGAATGGGAATCGGTTCTGACTTGGTGCCGCAAACACCCCGGCGAGGAACAGATGGCCGATACGGCCCTGGCAAAGCTCCAACGCCTGCGAAACCGCTTCGCCGCCTCCAAGCCAAAGCCCATCACTCGCGAGGATACCTTCGAGGGCCAGTTTGATCGTGCCGATTGGCCGCCTGGGCTTACCGAGGCCATCGAGGCACTGGATAGGGAACCTGAGCCGCCCGATTGGGTCCAGCAGTTGCCCGGCTACGAGAAATACATGGCGGCTACTCGGGAGTTCATGGAAAACGCCGAAGGCAGCGTCCCTGGGTTCAGCCAGGTGATCGATCCAAGGGAATTCGCCTTCCTTCAGGGGCCTTTCAATCTGCTCCAAGATCGCTTCAGGATTTGGCAAGATCGCTTGGACGTGATGCATCGATCGGCCGAGTCAGAGGATCAGATGGTACGAACCTACTCGGAACAATTCCTCGAAGAGAAGACGGCGGCTGTCGCGGCAGGTGAGCTTTCGGCGGGACGCAACTACTTACTTCGGCTCCACGTGACTCACTTTCGAGATTGGATTGGGAGCGAAACCAACGTCGTCGACATCAACGGCAAGCATCTCAACGGCTACCGCGTCGCATTACTCGCAGACGTCGATGCCAAGAAATGGACTCGGACGACGGCGTCGGATCGACTCAAATCCGTGAAGTCGTTCATTCGGTGGTTGTGGCAGATTGAAGCAATCCCTACCTTGCCCCGAATCATGGATGGCAAATCGAAGGCACTGACGATCAGCGAAAACTCGCCCACTGTCGTCGTCTATACCAAGCAGGAAATCGCGACGCTGCTGCAAGAAGCCATCGATCGAACGAAGCTGCACATCCTCTTGATGCTAAACTGCGGGATGACGCAAAAGGACATCTCCGATCTGGACTTGGCCGAGGTGGACTGGGAAGCGGGGCGGATCACCCGCAGGCGTTCAAAGACCAGAGGTTTTGACAACGTGCCCCTAGTCAGCTATCGGCTTTGGCCCGAGACGCTGCGTCTCCTTCGCCAGGCACGCAGCAACAAAAGATCCGGAAGAGTGCTGCTGAACGAGAGGGGTAGACCTTTGTGCTACGAAGAGGCTGGAGACAACGGCAAGCTGAAGAAGATTGACAGCGTGAGGAGTGCCTATCATCGCCTCCGGCAAAAGACGGGCATCAACAAGCCGTTGAAATCACTGAAGAAGACATCCGCATCGTTGCTCCGCAACAGTCAGAAATACGCCAGCCTTGAAGATCTATTCCTGGGACATGCCCCCCGGCGAATGTCGGACAAGCACTATACGTTGGCTCCGCAGACGCTATTTGATGAGGCAATTGCCTGGCTGGGAACCGAATTCGAAGTTTCGGCGACGTCAACTAGCGGCAAACAGAGCTGATTCTATTACGGCGGTAGCAAGTTCCCATCGTGGTTCGCGTGTCCCCCGTATCTTCCCCGGAATGCGTGTCGGATACGCACTTGCAGCATTCCTGCTGACGCCAGCTAGCTCCCCTTCCGTTCACACAATCGCCGGACACAATGTCCGGCGTGGTCCAATTGCGATAATGTAACACGGATGACGGCGCCTCTGTTCCGATTCGGGCAGCTGAAACCACCAGTGCCTGGGATCAACGGGAACCCTACCACGACGGTATGGAGGAAGCCGAACCCGGCTGGAAAAGGCTGCCCGCTATTGTCGTTCAACTATGACGGCTCGGTTCGATCGGCTTGGACGCCCACGGAGCGATTGCGCAGTTGCCCTCCCGCCACCTCCCGCCAGTTTTCGGTTGGTCGAATCAGCGGGCAAGTGCGCAACGGTGACGCACTGAATTGCAACTGATGGAAGAAGGCGCCAGTGAAATCCATGTCAGCGGATTCGTCTTGGCAAAACGCCGGCTATGACGGTGGTACATCTCCTGGGATCGACGCTCGCCATTATCGCCACCCCCAGGTGAGCTAGCCCCTGAAAAGCCCAAGAACGCTGTCTGCCGGTTGTTGTGTCGCATGGCTCTGTTCGATCGAATTGGTGGCCAACGTTCGCCCTGAGGCATCTGAGGGCTTCTTGTGGCTTCCAAGAAAGACATCTGCCTGTCTGCCTCTCCGTTGCTTCGGACGAGCCTGACAGACAGGAAGTGCCAGTAGATGCTGTCTCCCGAGTGGCCCCGCGTCTTCCCCTCAAGTGCGTAACAGTGACGCACGCACTCCATTCTCGTTTGCGCCCGCGCTCCATCGTCTGATGCCATCGCCGGACACAATGTCCGGCGTGCGTGCTCTATTATCGTTTATGTGACACGCGTGACGGAATCGTTATTTCATCAGGTTGGCGTTCAGCCAA